>CAYJFV010000031.1:6785-11255 GCA_964369275.1 uncultured Desulfovibrionaceae bacterium | reverse complement strand
TCTCGCCAGATTTTGCTTTTTGGGCACCTATTTCAGCTATTATTGTTATGCAAGTAAATGTTGCCTCTTCTATTGAAACAAGTGTTGATAGAATTATTGGTACATTCTATGGTGCTGGTTTAGGTTTAGTATTGCACTATATCTTTCCTGTTGATTTAATTGGCTTTACGCTTGGCTTATGGATTATTGCCACAATTTGTGCTTTGCTATTAGTGCGTAACCCTATGTATAGGCTTGCAGGTATTACTAGCGTTTCTATTTTTATGATATGCGGTTCTCAGCCCTCAGCCGCCTACTTTGCCTTTTTATTTTGGGCTTTAATTATTGTAAGTATTGTTGTTTCAGTGCTTGTTTCTGTGCTGATTTGGCCAGTTTCAGGAGCGGAAGAGCTAAATTCCTCGGTAAGAAAGCAATATGTTTTAGCTGCTGATTACCTTGATTTCATTACTGCCTCATTTTTAGATAAACAGCATCATCTACTTCATACATTCATAGACGAACTACATAATGCAATAAGTTTAAACCGTACAAAGTATAGAAAAATTAAAGAATATGAAGGTATGAACCTTACAAGGCATTACCCCGAGTTAGATCAGCTTATTAGCGGTTTAGAGCTTATACGAGTATACCTTACATCTATGCTAGATGCTCTTGATAGTGTAGCAGAACCAATTGAAACCTTACCAATGGCAGAAGAGCTTATGGCTTTATCGTCTTCTTCAGCTTCTGGGCTTCGTTGGCTTGCGGCACATTCAGAAGAACAGGCTATGCCCGAAGTTCGTTTTTATATAGAGTCTACAACAATTGGCGTAACCGATTTATTATCTGATAAAACTTTTAAAAAGCTTACACATGAACAACTTATTCAAGTTCTTGCTTTTTATAATGCTATGAACCATTTAGCTGAAACTGTAGCTGTTTTAGAAGAACAAGTTTACATAACCACGCATAGAAAAGTAAGCCGCAAAAGAAGAGGGTGGAAATTTAGAAAGCGTATAGTAAAATTAATTAAACGTAGAAAAAGACAATTATATAGAAAGTTTTTGAGAAGAAAAAATGCTAAACAACAATAACTTAGCTCACACAAACAAAGCAGAACTTGTTTTTGATAAATATAACCCTTGGTTAGCACCACTAGCAGGCTATAGCGATTTAGCCATGCGTTTATTATGTAGAAAATATGGGGCTAAAATTTGCGTAACTGAAATGGTTAGTGCAAAGGGCATTGTATATGGCGGAAAAAATACTACTAGCTTGTTAAAAACCACTCCAGAAGATCAAAATTCTATTGTTCAACTATTTGGTAATGAACCACAATTTTTAGTTGAAGCAATGGCAAAAATTCAAGATATGGGTTTTAAGTATTTTGATATAAACATGGGGTGTTCAGTAAAAAAAGTAACAAAAACTGGTGCTGGTGCCGCCATGCTAAAAGAGGTAGATAATATTTTAGCCTGTGGCGAAGCCATGTTAAAGCAAAGCAATGGAAACACTGGCTTTAAATTTCGTTTGGGCTATTATATGCAAGAAGATGTTTGGCAAGAATTTGTGCCACAACTTTGTCAAATGGGTGCAATGTATCTTGTTTTACACCCCCGCTATGCCAAGCAACACTTTCAAGGCGAAGCAAAGAAAGAAGTTCTAGCAAGCCTAAAAGAACTTTCAAGCGTTCCAGTAATTGCCTCTGGTGATTTATTTACCGCTAAAGACGGCAAAGACTGCATAGATAACTACGGTGTTGATAGCCTTATGTTTGCCCGTGGTGCAATTTCTAACCCTGCAATTTTTGAAGATTACCTTGCATTAATCAATAACGAACAACCTAAAGAGCATACCCTTGATAGGGCTTTTCAAATTGTTTCTGACTATGTTGAATTATGTAAAGAACATTTCCCTGACAGAGCTTTACCACGTATGCGTGCATTTATTCCAAGAATTTTACACAACTTTCATAATGTTTCTCACCTACGTAAAGCAATTATTGACGCCCAAAACTGGAACGAATTTAACATAGCACTTGCAACTTATTACAAACAACATACAGGAAAAGAATACCATGGCAAACCTTGCTAAAAAAGACATACTTTCTCTTTCATTTAGTGAACTAGAACAATTTATCATTGCTGAACTTTCCCAGCCAAAATTTAGGGCAAAACAAGTTTGGGAATGGCTATGGAAAAAAAATGCAAATTCTTTTTCTGAAATGACTTCACTTTCAAAAGATTTTAGGGCTTTACTAGAGGAAAAAGCTGAAATTCTAAAACTAAGCCTAGTAAATATGCAAGAATCTGCCGATGGCACAAAGAAATTTTTGCTTGCCCTGCCCGACAATGAATATATTGAAACTGTGCTTATTCCTTCGGTTGACCGTGAGGGAAGAACCCGTATTACACAATGTATTTCTTCTCAAGTTGGTTGTGCAATGGGTTGCACTTTCTGTAGTACAGCAACCCTTGGTTTTACAAGAAATATGACTATGGGTGAAATACTTGGGCAAATTCAGTTTACACGTGAATACCTAAATGATACCGACCCCTCACACCCAATTATACGAAACATTGTATATATGGGCATGGGCGAACCATTTCTTAACCTAGAAAATACTTTTAAATCTCTTGAAACTTTAAATAATGAACACGGCTTAGCCTTTTCACCACGCAGAATTACAGTTTCTACTTGCGGAATAAAAAAAGGGCTTGAAGAACTTAGCGAATCTGGTTTAGCGTATTTAGCTATTTCTTTGCATGCCCCAAATCAAACTTTACGTGAACAAATTATGCCTAAAGCTGCTAAAGGTTGGCACTTAGATAGTTTAATTGATGAACTAAATAGTTATAAGCTAAAAAGTAGAGAACGTATTACTTTAGAATATCTGCTTATTGGTGGTGTAAACGATTCTGTTAACGAAGCAAAAGAATTAGTAAAAATTTGCTCTAACCTTAAAGCAAAGCTAAACCTTATTCCCTACAACTCAACCCCGCACGCACCATATAAAAGCCCTACCCTTGAAAGACAAAGAGAATTTCAACAATACCTAAATAACAAAGGGATTGTTGCTGTTTTTAGAAAAAGCAAAGGGGCAGATATTGCCGCGGCATGTGGACAACTAAAAGCAGAACATGTTTAAAATTAATTTCTTTTTTGTTATATAATGAAAGTGACTTAGTATATTACATACCACTTTTAAAAAATATAAAAAGCTGATTTATACTGAACCAAGTTCTGTATAAATCAGCTTTTACTACTGTTGCTTTTATAATACTTATTTTTCTTGCATTATAGCAAAAATTATAGGGAAATCATAAAAATAGTAATTTATCCATTCAGCTTTACCATATTCATTTGAAACTTTACCGTCTGATTTTGATGAAACTTTTTTTACAAAATCTACGCCAGCTAATGGAGTTTCATCAATATTATGTGTTCCAAACCATACAGGTTCATTCTTTGCAAGCACAAATACATAAGGCGACATCTCCATATACTCAAAAAATTCTGCTAAATTAAAGTATACTATAAATACACCCATAAGGTTACCATTGTTGTCAAAAGCAGGTATGCCTACAAGCATTGTATTCACATCATAACTTTTTTGAACAATAACACGTGTTGCCCTTTTGTCTTCCCCCTCATAAGATAATAAAGAAGAAAAATCTATATAAGATGGGTAGGTTGTTGGTAAAGCTCCAGTTACATAACCAAGTTCATTTATCAATGTAATTCCATCAATCCATGGGAATTGCAATAATAAACTATCAACATCTGCACCAGTTGGTGGCAGTTGCAAATTAGAAATAGTAAGCCTAAAGGAAGAAAGTTCAGTACCTATCAACATCAAGTTTGAAGCAAGCACTTCATCTGTACCAGTAAGCAAATGCTCATCGTTCATTTCATAAGTAGCTGGTGGGTCAATGTAGGTATTGTAAAAATTCTTAGTAGCATGCCAAGTTTTAGCACAACCACTTAAACTGATTAATAGAACACATAAAAAAGCAGTGGAAAAAAACTTATTCACAAAAATAATTTCCTTGTGGTGATTTATAATATTTTATGATGCCTTAGCACGGCGTTCAAGCCTGTCTGCAAGTCTATCTAAAACAGAATGCATTCTAGGCGATAAATGCAATACATCATTACTTACATTAGGCTCGTCTTTTTTTGCAGGAACAACTTCAGGCTCAAGCAAACTTTGTAATGAGCTAATTTTATTTGATAAAAATTCTTCATCATCAGCCCTACCCTCTGCTTTCGCTTCTTGAAGTAGGTTTGTATAAATTTCAATAGCCCCCTCAACATCGCCTTGTTCAGCAAGTAAATTTGCCATAGACTTTGTTTTGGTGGAGGTTTTCGCACTAGAATTATCAAAATCATAAAATGCATTATCAACACTAGCTGTGGCTATTGCATTACTAGAATCTTCATTACTTATGCTTGAAAGAGTTTCATCAAAAACATATTCTTCTACAGGGC
>CAYJFV010000031.1:0-6775 GCA_964369275.1 uncultured Desulfovibrionaceae bacterium | reverse complement strand
TATCATTTGAAATAAGCACATGCGATAAATCGGGTTCGTTTTGCTCGGCCTCAACTTCTGGTGAACTTGTAGCAGCTAAGATCGATTGAATTGAAGACGCAGGGTCTAATTTAGGCTCTTTTTTAGCTGAATCCGCCCCAATAAGCGAAGCATAAGAAATTTCAGTTGCTTTTAGTAGGTGATCAGTTGCATTTTCAGGTGCATAAGCCTGTATACCTGCCTGCAATATTTGCATAAAACTGATAGATGGATTATTAAATAAAGTTGCTAATAAACCTAAAGCAGAAGAAATACTCATATTTTCATTTGCCGCAAGTTTACTCCAAGTATACCAAAAGCCTGAATAATTTTGAAATACATCGGTAAGTTTATGCAAGTTAATATTTGCATTTTCAAGCCTGTCGTGCTTTACAAGTAAGTCTATATAATATAAACGAGCTTCTAAAAAATCGGGTTGATATTCTAAACCCTTAGCAAGTGCTTGCAGTGCTTCTTCGGTTCTATGTTCTTTTTCAAGAAGTTTTGCATAGGCAAAGAAAACCCTTGAATGTGGCTCTAGCTCTAAAATTTCTTTGTATAGCTCTAATCTTTCATTCATTACTTTTCACCCTCTGACCAGTATGGGTTATCCTGTTCATTTTCAAAGATATAAAGCACTTCTGATTTTTTTACATAATTCAATTGTTGACGTATTTGTTTTTCTAAATAGTCTGCATCATTATTCAATAAGCGTATTTTTGTAGAAAGCTCTTCATTTTGTTTAGAAATTAGTGCAAGTTCAACTTTCATATTTTCTAATTCATCAACATCTTTTTGCCAATTAGAAAAACTATGCTCACCAAGAAGTAATGTAAATACAGCAAAAAGATTAAAGCAAAGACACACTCCTAAAACAGAGTATTTTACAGCACTACTTTTATCTTTTTTAGTTTGCAACATAGAAATTACCTATTTTATTCTTCATTTTTTGAAATAGCAAAATAGAAGTTTTGAAAATATTTATAGCCTGAAAAAACTGTAAGAAAAAATGCAATTGTTAATAGAAAATATCCAAGCGGATTGAAGTTAATGCCTAATAGTGGATAATGGAAAATTAAAGTACCAAGAGCAAGTGCTTGGAAAATAGTTTTCATTTTACCATATTTATCAGCAGCAATTACAATGCCTTCATCAGATGCTACAGCTCGTAAACCTGTTACAGCAAGTTCGCGAATTACTATTATACTAACAACCCAAGCCGGAATCCAGCCAAGTGCTGCTAATTGAATAAAGGCAGCACAATTTAATAATTTATCAGCTAGAGGGTCAAGAAACTTACCTAAAGTTGTAACTGTTTGGTCACGTCTTGCAATATATCCATCAACAAAGTCAGTTGCTGAAGCTATTCCAAAAAGCAAACATGCAAGAAAGCAGAAAAATCTATTTGGAAACGACAAAAATAATATAACAGGAACAACAAGACCAATACGAGCCATAGTAATTTTTGTTGCTAAGTTTAACTCATTCCAAAATTTTTTACATTTTTCCCACATAAATAACATTAAACCTTATATAAATTTTATTTAAATTAGCCCAATTTTACCTAAATTGCAAGCTTTTTTTAGTATACATGATAATTTGCTAAATACTAAAACATGAAAATAAATTTAAATTTCATTTAATTTCCTTTGACAAAGCTATATAAAGATTTTATCTATTACTAAGAATTTTTCAAGAGATATAGACTTTTTTTCTTCTTTGCAAAAAGCCTAATAATTCTATTTTCATTTTATTACACTATTTCAATACCTAACTAGAGCATAACTGATGGCAAAATTTTACATTGCAACCTTTGGTTGCCAAATGAACGTGAACGACTCGCTTTGGCTTAGTCGCACATTAGTATCGTACGGACATGAAGAAGCAAATCCAAAAGAAGCAGATTTTTTTATTCTAAACACCTGTTCAGTACGCGAAAAACCCGAGAAAAAAGTGCATAGTATTCTTGGGCAACTAAGAAAAATTAATCCTAATATGTGGGGAATTGTAATGGGTTGCGTTGCTCAGCAACTAGGCAATGTTTTGCTTCAACGCCATTCAAATGTAAAACTAGTGCTTGGAACAGATGCTATAGACAATGCCCCCGAACAAATTGAAAAAATACTTTCTGAAAGTTTTTCAAACCCACAAAAGAAAACTAAAATTTCACTTACTGAATTTTCAACCATATTCCCTGACAGGGCCCACCACTTAGGCGAAGAAAAAAATTCTGCTCAAAAGAAAAAGCAAGCAGTTGCCTATGTAAATATTATGCAAGGCTGCGACAATTTTTGTGCTTATTGTATAGTTCCATATACTCGCGGTGTGCCAAAATCTCGCTCTACCCAATCTATTTTAGATGAGTGTAAAGCATGGATAGACCAAGGAGCAAAAGAAATTATGCTGCTTGGACAAAACGTAAATGCTTTTGGCTTAGACAGATTAAGCGATGGCGTATCTTTCCCTAAACTGCTTCAAATGATTGATAAACTTGAAGGGCTTGAGCGTTTACGATTTATGACACCTCACCCTAAAGATTTAGCTGATGATACAATTAAATTATTTGGCGATTTAAAAACTCTTTGTCCACGCGTACATTTACCTATTCAAGCTGGCTCAAATAATGTTTTACAAGAAATGAATAGAAAATATACACAAGAATATTTTCTTGATAGAGTACAAAAACTTAAAGAAGTGCGTAACGATTTAGTAATTGCCTCTGACATTATTGTGGGCTTCCCTGGTGAAACTGAAGAAGACTTCCAAGAGTCACTAAAAGTTATGAAAGAAGCACCAATTATTTTTTCATACTCTTTTGCATACTCTGATAGACCTGGCACAAAAGCAACAAGCATGACAAATAAAATTCCAAAAGAAATTCAATTTGAAAGGCTTGAAAGATTACAAAATCTTCAAACAGAACTAAGCGAAAATTATTTGCAAAGCTTAGTGGGGCAAGAGCTAGAGCTTCTAATTGAAGGGCAAAGCAAAAAGTCTAACTCTGCAATGTCGCGTGATATTTATGGAAACACTGTGCATGTTCCAAGCGAAAAAGAAATTGGAACTATTATAAAAGCAAAAATTACACAAGCACATTCTTACTCACTTACAGCAGAAGAATTATAAATTTTTATGAGGAAAACATGCCAGAAAAACAACACCCTATAAATAAAAAATACCATGCTCTTGCACTTTTTTCAGGTGGACTAGATAGTATTTTAGCAATAAAAACCATTGAAAAACAAGGGCTAAATGTAAAGTGCCTACATTTTGTTAGTCCCTTTTTTGGCTCTGTTGAAAAAGTAAATCATTGGAAAAAAATATACAATATAGATATAGACCCAATTGATATAGGCGAAGACTACAGCCTACTTCTTAAAAACTTACCTGTTTATGGCTTTGGCTCTACGCTAAACCCTTGTGTTGATTGCAAAATACTAATGATGCGTAAAGCAAAATCTTTGCTAGAACACTATGGAGCAAGCTTCATTATTTCTGGTGAAGTTCTAGGGCAAAGACCCATGTCGCAAAGACGCGACACACTAAACGTTATTCACCGCGATGGCGATGTGAAAGATATACTACTCCGCCCCCTTTGTGCTAAACACATGGCACCTACACAATCAGAAATTTCTGGGTTAGTAAACCGCGACTTATTACATAATTTTTCTGGTCGTGGCAGAACTCAACAGCTTGAACTTGCTAAAGAACTAGGCATTACAGAAATTCCTACACCTGCTGGTGGTTGCAAGCTAACTGAAAAAGACACTTCCGCAAGATATTGGAATGTTTTATCTAAACACAATGCAAATGCAGATAATTTTGATCTTTCAAACACAGGAAGGCAATTTTGGCATAAAGAAGATAATACATGGCTTGTAATTGGGCGTAATAAAGAAGATAATGAAAAATTAGAAAGAATTTGCAAAAAAGGCGACTTTCTTTTACGAGTTGATGGTTTCCCATCTCCTTTAGGGTTAATTCGCCCAACGTTACAAATTGTTTCAAATAGTAACAAAATAAAAGCATTATCCTTGTTAGCCTCATACTCGCCTAAAGCACTTCTTTATTCGCACAACAATCAGGAAGCAAATAATGATGGCTTAGTGGAAAATCCACTTGAAGTTTCTGTAATAATAAGAGAAATCTTATCGGACAAATATATTCCTTTTCAAGAAAACGCTTCTTTTGAAGAAGAATTATATTATAATGAAACAAGTGTAAAATGTATTCCTGCTAGAAAGTCAAACTACATAGAGCCTGATTGGAATGAAGCAAAAACAGCCATACAAGCCTTAAAAAAACAAGTTTGAAATACTTTGTAAAAATGTGAATTATTTTATTAAAAAAATGATAATTTTCCTTGACTTGATTGTAATAAAATTGTAGTATTTTCTTATCGGTTTATGTGCCACAAGCAAAGCAACTTAATTGTTTAGAAAACTTCGCTTATGGATATCAGTTGTTTCAGATTTTCTAATGTTATTAAAGTTATACGCGAGAGGTTATTATGACTAAATCCCTTTATGTTGGCAACCTACCATGGTCAGCCACAGACGAACAAGTTCAAAGCTTATTTTCAGAATACGGCGAAGTTTTATCAGTTAAACTAGTAAGTGACCGTGAAACTGGCAGAGCTCGTGGCTTTGGCTTTGTTGAAATGGAAGAACCAGGTGCAACAGCTGCTGTTGAAGCACTAGACAATACTTCTTTTGCTGGTCGCACATTACGTGTAAACGAAGCAAAACCACGTGCTCCACGTGCTCCACGCTTATAAGCACTGGTTTAGAATATTGTAGTTTTTATCTACTAATTAAATTTCTCTGCCTAAGCAGAGAAATTTAAATTGTGGAATTCTTTATGAATTAGAATCTTGCCTCGGCAAGATTTTTATTTTTAAAAACTTACAACACATAAGAAACTTTCTAAGGCAAAAACAATTTTTTTTTTCTTACATATTTTTAGTGTACTTTTTAGTTATATGTGTTATATTATTTCTTACAGAAGCCTTATTGTGTACTATGTGCCTTACTGTGTTTATAGTCTTATTATATAAATTTATGGCTTTAGAACTTTAATAGTTCATATCTTGTTTTCCTTCCCATCTCTCAATCTGTCTTGAAGGAGTTTGCATGATAGATAACACTAAGACGCCTACTTACGCTCAAGTACGCGAAATTGAGCAAAAGCTTGTAAAAGCAATGCTTAATGAAGCGGAAAAGAAAGCTACTATGTCAAAAAAACAAATGGATGAGTGGCTTAGCTCTATCAATTCAGATAGATCTAAAACCACATAAATTTCTTATGAAATAAAATATTTTACCATAGTGCACAATTAGTATTCTGTTTCAAGCTATTTGCCTTTTATACTGTTTCTCGGAAGTTCAAATCAAAATTGAATTTTCGAGAATAACTATTTTATACCTCTTAGCCTAATGTTATTGGAGAAAGCAATGAATGCCCTGAATAAAGTTCGCCTACTTACCCCAGGCCCAACTGAAATTCCAGACAGAGTTCGCCTTGCAATGGCAAACCCAATGATTCACCACAGGAAGCCAGAATTTGTAAAAATTTTGCAAGAAACACAAACTTTGCTGCAAGAACTTTTTGGAACTAAAGAAGTTGTTTTACCATTAGCTTGTTCTGGTACAGGAGCAATGACTGCTGCTGTTCACAATCTTTTTAATGTAGGTGAAAAAGTTTTAGTAATAAATGCAGGTAAATTTGGTGAACGCTGGGCTAAGATTTCACAAACGCATAATTTAGATGTTGTTGAGCATGTTATTCCATGGGGTGAGGCTATCACCGCACCAATTCTTGAAGACTTGCTAAACACTTATAATGACGTTAAGGGCGTATTTATTCAAATAAGCGAAACAAGTACAGGAGCTCAAATGCCAGTGCAAGAGCTTGCTAAAGTTACACAAAGCAAGAATGTTTTACTTATTGCAGATGGAATTTCTGCTATTGGTATAGCTCCATGCCCAATGGATGAATGGGGTGTTGACTGTTTACTTACAGGTTCACAAAAAGGCCTTATGCTTCCGCCAGGTTTAGCATTAATATCATTATCTGCTAAAGCGTGGAAAAAAGCTGAAAGTGTAAAAAGTAACTGTTTTTACTTCAACTTATTAAAAGAAAAAGAAAGTTGCTTAAAAAATCAAACTTTATTTACATCACCAGTAAGTTTAATTTGTGGTTTGCATGAAGCCCTTACTATGCTTTTGCAAGATGGTTTAGAAGCTATTTATAAAAAACAATGGGCTTTAACGCAGATGACACGTCAGGCTGTTCAAGAGCTTGGTTTTGAACTTGCGGCAAAAGAACATTTTGCATGGGGTGTTACGGGTTTATTTATGCCTAATGGTTTAGACTCTAAACCTGTAGTAAAAAACATGTATGATAAATACAATGTTATAGTTACGCAAGGGCAACCGCCAATGGCAGCTGAAATGATGCGTATTGGTCATATGGGTTGGGTTGATTATGCTGATATTACAGCTGGTTTGTATGCACTTTCAAAATCAATGGAAGAGGTGTATGAAATTAAAGCACCTGAGGGTGTTATAGAAAGGGCTTTAGATTTATATTTTTCTTTAGCTTAAGTTGAAATAATAGATAGTTTATACAAGGCGGAGAATCTCCGCCTTTTTTGTTTTGTTGAAATATATAGAGGAAAATTAACTTAATTTAGATTTTTTCCTTTTCCTTTTTCCTGGGGAGAAACCAAAAGGGGATTTCATTTTGGGGTGATTTT
>CAYJFV010000030.1:0-11293 GCA_964369275.1 uncultured Desulfovibrionaceae bacterium | reverse complement strand
TATCCAAAATCTTTATAAATAAAGATGACGTGGGTTCTTAGGGACTTGACCGTCCCTAAGCCCTCGGAGAGAAAAAAAGAAAATTGAAATAAAGTAACAATAAAGTTAAAGCTAGGCAAAACACCTAGCTTTATTTTTTATTCTGTATTTAGGCTTATTGTCACTTCTGTTCCTTGCCTTGAAATAAAGCGAGGGTCGGCTAGGGTTGAGGGTGAAGAAATATCAAGCACGCCTTTGTGAGCCTCTATAATACTTTTAACCATTACAAGCCCTAGCCCTGTTCCTTGGGCTTTGGTTGTAAAGTACGGGTCGTATATTCTTGAAATAATATCTTTTTTTATACCACTGCCGTTATCAATTATTGATATAAGCACTTGTTTATTCTTTTCTACAAGTTCAAGGTAAACTTTTTTATCTATATCATCTTTTTCAAATGATTCTATTGCGTTTAGTATCAGGTTTAGTATAGCTTGCCTAATTTTATCGGTATCAGCTTGTACAGTAATTATTTTAGTTTTATCAAAAAGGCATTTTAATTCAACATTTTTTTCTTGAAAATCTGGTTCGAGCAAGTGGCATAGTTTTGAGCAAATTTCCACAATATTAACAGGTTCCAAATCTACAACAAAGGTACGCCCTAAGCCCACTAAGTCGTCAATAGCTCTATTTAGTCTATCAACTTCTTCAACCATAATACTTGCAGCAACTTCTTCACTGCTTCCTTTTTCAAACTTTTGTTTAAAAAATGTTGCATAGCCTTTAATTGAACTTAAAGGATTACGAATTTCATGTGCTACACCAGCTGTTAAGTCGGAAATAGCATTAATTTTATCAGCTTGTCTTTTCTTTTCTTCTTCATTTCTTGTTATATATTGCAAAACAGCTATTGTTGTTATAACTGTAACAGCAACACCTAAAGCAATTGCAAACACAACTAAATCGGCTTGTCTTTTTGCATTCTTATGTAAAGAAATATCCTGCCCAACTATAGCAGTTATTGTTTGTGCATTCTGAATATTTTCAAAAAAAAGCTGTGCCGTAGGGCTAAGCATTGAGGGTACAAACCTATCTTCAAACTCTTCCCTTCTTTCTTGTAAATTTTGGCTATCATTTGAGTTTGCATGTGGAAAAAATGAAGTTGGTCCGTTACTATAATCATCGCGATCTCTCATGTGTGAGCGATGCATATTCCTTCGTATTGGTTTTGGTACATTAAAATCCATAAGGGTTATATGCGTTTTTAGACCATTAATACTGACTTCTTCCCAAGTAGCAATCTCTTCACCTGGCAGAATAATAGTACCGCTATCGCCATGCCTAATTAATTCATAATCAAACTTTTTCCCAATTTGCTCATGGTTAGTATGAAGTAAAATATTATCATTCTCATCTACTAGCATAGCAAAACGAAAATCTCTTACTTTAATGAGTTCATCTACAAGATTATTAATTTCAAAAGGTCTATTCTCTCTTACGCTTGAGTATACTATACGCTCGACAACCTCAAGAAAAGAAAGACCGCGTTCTGCAAGTAAGTTAGAAATTTGATACGAGTTTCTTTGTATTGTTCCAAGTGCAATACCACCAACTAAAAGCAGAATTATACCTACAAAAATAAAACTAAAACGTGAGAATTTGAATATGTTAGAAAATTTCATAGCTCTTTTCTCTACTTTTTAAAATGATCATACCCACTAATATTAAGTGTCTTTCCAAAGTAAGACAAGCCTTTTTCAGGCTTTACCCTGCCAATTGCTTTAGCTTGTGGACAAGACTTAATAAATTCTTCAAACAAAATAGCTGGGCAAGTGCCAACTAAAGCATAGTCCTCACCGCCTTTAATTGCAAGCTGTATAGACTTTTCAATATCATTATTACAAAATGTGCGAATTTCCTCATGAACATCTTCAAATTCCATTGTAATATCAACACCATAGGCTTGCACAAGGCGTGGCAAATCTTGGGCTAAACCGTCAGAAACGTCCATTAAAGAAAAGTTATAATCTTTATGCTCTTTTACAAAAGTTGCTATAGCTAAAGCACTTTCTTTATGCATTGTTGGAAAAAAATGTGCATTTAAGGATTTTGGATAATTATTTGTATTTGCAGTATTTTCTTCAAGTAAATTTAATGCAAGATGTGAAAGACCAATATCGCCCACCAGAAAAACAATATCATCAACCTTTGCTTGGTTTCTTATAAGCTTTACCTCTTTATCAACTAAACCCATAAGGCTTATTGTAAAAGAAATTTTATCGCTCTTTGTTAAATCTCCGCCTGAAAGTATAATATTATGCTCTTTCATAAGCTTTGCCATTGACGATAAACTACGCTCTAAAAATTCTATGGAAATATCTTTTGGAATTGTTAAAGCAAATTGGGCATTATGCGGTTTACCCCCCATAGAATAAATATCTGAAATATTAACAGCTAAAGCTTTATAGCCAATTGCTTCTGGCGAAAAATAAGAAGTTTTAAAGTGCGAATCTTCAAGGAAAATATCTGTCGTAACGGCTATATATGAATTGCTTAAATCTACATCTAGCAAAGCACAATCATCACCACGCCCCAGAATTAAGTCGGCACTATCATTTTTAAAATAGCTATGAATAAGCTCTAGTATTATATCTTCACTAAGCTTGTTTGTCGCTTCCATTATTAGCTCTCTCTTGTTTTTTCTTTGCTATTTTAGCTGTTGTATAGCCAGCAAACCCACCAGCAATAGAGCCAAGAACAGCAGATACAAGCATGCTTACAGTTATTCCAAAAACCGCGGCGAAAATTCCTAAACTTCCACCAACTATAACCCCACGCATGATTGACATTTTCATATCCATATATTTTTCCTTTATTATTATATTATTAAAAATTTATTTTTCGGGCAAACCACAACCGCAATATTTTTGTCGGTACATATTCATTTCTTTAGACATTTTTATACCATCATACCAATAAGGGCGAAAATCTCTGTCTAAAAATTCAAGCCCGTACTCTTTTGCAATTGCATGCCCTTGCTCAATTATAACATCATGCTGTTGATAACGCGAATACAATAAACTTGTTGAAAAAACACCTATATTTAAACTTTTTGCCTTAATCGCCGTTTGTCTTAACCTAGGTTCATAGCAATATTTACACCTATCAGGAAATTTAAGCGTAGGCATATTCTTAGCCCAAGCCTCCATTCCTTGATACCCCTCACCCTCAAAAGAAATTTTTCCTTCCTCATGTAACATCTCTGCCGCATAAGGAATTTTTTCTTGCTCTACAAAACGTTGAAATGTTTCATGTCTTTTATTATATTCTTCTTCTGGGTGAATGTTTGGATTATAAAAATACATAACAATACTATACTCATCTTTCAAATGAGTATAAGGCATCACAGCACAAGGGGCACAACAGGCATGTAAAAGTAGTTTTTCCATACCTATTATTTTAAGTAATAACTGGCTTTTGTAAAGCTTTTTCTTTAACCCTTTTTTAGCCCGTTTATATGTTTTCTTAAATATTTTCTTTTTTCTTTTTTTGTCTCTGACGGCTTAGGGACGGTCAAGTCCCTAAGAACCCACGTCTTTATTAATAAAGATTTTGGATACTTCGTACACAAAATCCTCACTTCACAAGAAACGTCGTTCTTGTTCGTTCGCTAAAGACTTTTATGCTTATAGCATACTTGATAGCAAAAAGTCTTTGCAATTTTGTTTTCCTCTTCATAGCTAACATAAATTACTTTCTACTTATATTTCCGTGGCTAAGGTTATTAATGGAAGTTGGACTAGCAAATGGTAAGTGTGCTCTAGTGTAAAATTTTCAGCACTTGCTGCACAAGTGAGGAAGTTATGTCATTCTTTACCAATCTTTTTCGCTCTGCGTAGCAAACGATGCATAGTCTACAGATTATAGAGGCAAAAAAAGAGAAAAAATTTAGAACAATTTCTTTTCAGCTTGTAAAAAATAGATAGTTTGATTTTCTTCATTCTTTATGCTAAGCAACAAAACAAGAGGGATACAATGTTTGATAATATATTGAAAGAGCAATTATTTGAAGCCAAAACAATTGCCATAATTGGTGCTAAAGACAAAATTGGGCAACCAGTTGACAGAGTAGGTAAATACCTCATTTCACGAGGGTTTACTGTACTTCCTGTTCACCCAATACGTAAAAATGTATGGGGCTTAGAAACTTTTAAAGATATTTCTTCGCTTGCCACCTACCTAAAGTCAAATAATATTTCCCTAGACATTATCTGTTTTTTTCGTGCTTCTGAGTATATTTTTGAACACGCTAAAGAAACAATTGAAAATAATTTAAGCCCTAAACTTTTCTGGTTACAAGAGGGCATAAAATCAAAAGAAGCAGCCGAATATATACGCCCTTATGACATAAAGTATATTGAAGACTTATGTATAAAGACCGAATATGAACGCTTGCTTCCAAACGAATTTGACTGTAACCGCTGTGGTATTTGTTGCGAGGGCAAAAATGGTATTGTTGTGGACGACAGCATAGATTTGCCACGTCTACTAGAACATTTCAACATTTCTATTGATGAATTAGATGGACAATATACTACAATACATAATAACAAGCGTGTAATTCGTACAGGCACTTCTAACTACTGCTTATTTTTTGAACATGGCAAAGGTTGCACTATCCACCCTGCACGCCCTGCAATTTGCCGAGCGTGGGCATATTTTCGTGGAAATATACTAGATGATGTAAGTTTTGAAATGGCAAAAACTGACTGCAAAGGAATTATTCCAAAATCTACGCATGTTTCTTTTCAAAAAGAAGGCATTAAATATCTAAATAGTAATGGACTTATACGTGGTTTGAACGATAAAACCGCCGCAAATGCCTTAAAATATTCCAAGGAAGAACTTGACTATTTAAATTCTTTAAATAAATAATATCTTTATCAAGCTCTATTAATTAATTTTATTTATCCGAATAAAGATTTTAGAGAAACTATAACTATGAGAAGACCAACTAAAGAACATTATAAAATTCTGCAAGTTTCAGAAAAAGCAGAACTAGATGAAATAAAAAAAGCATATAGAAAACGTGCTTTTGAACTTCATCCTGACCTAAATCCGCAAAATCCTAATGCGAATGCGGAATTTCAGCTTTTAAATGAAGCATACGTCATTCTTATAGGTTCAAATAAACAAGAAACTGCTACTAAAGCCGAAGCAAGTGCAAAATACCAAAACCACCAAAAGCAAGGTGAAGAAACTAAAGGCACACCAGGCGGAAGCAACCACAGAAAAGACCAAGAAAATAATAAAGAGCAAGAGCAAAAAAAAGAACAAGAAAGAAAAGCACAAGAAGCTAAAAAAGCCGAAGAAGAAAAAAGCGAACGTCAAAAATCTGAAAAGCATCGTCGTACTTATGCTAAAAACCCTTTTCATGCTCGTAAAAAAGCTTCTGCCGCATACTCTAGCGAATCTAACAAAGCTCAATCAAAGGTATATAAAGCACAAGAAGCACCCAACACACCGCCTAGCCAAGAAGAAGTTTTGCGTGAGTTGCTAAACGACGATTTCGCCCGCCGTGTGTATGAAGATATTTATTCAAGCCTAAATAATAACTCGCCAGCTCAAGAAAAGAAAAAAGATTCTAAGCTTATACAAATAGATTGGTCAAAGCTAAAACCTAATGTCGATTTATCAAATGGCGTTGGCGGAGCTATGAAAAATTGGTTCAAAAAGCAAATTGACGATGAGCTAGAATACCGCCTGCCAGTAGATAACCTCTACCCAGGTTCAAAAGTTCGCTTGCAAATAGGGCAGGGCTTCTCAAATGAAACTAAAACCGTTGATATAACCCTACCTAAAGATTTCGTTATTGGAAAACCCGTGCGACTTGTAGGGCTAGGGAAAAAAATAGGAAAGCTACAAGGCGACCTATACCTTACCCTATTACCAAGTTTCGGAAACGGTAAGTAATTTTTATTTCTATTATTTTTTTACTTTTTATGCCGTTGGCGATTTAATTATTGTCAAACCTTTAAGCACCCATGTCATTAATAATGCCCTTGAAAAATGTAAATATTTCTCAAGGGCATTATTTCTTACTTTTATGCAAACTAAAATTTGCTCGACCTATATTTTCGTCTAAGGCGATTAAATGAAAACCAAGATAGAACTTTAGCTTTTCATTAAGTTTGCTATATCTTCCTCTGCATTTGTAATTGGTGTAAGATTCCAATTATCTATAAGCACCTGTAACACATTTGGCGAAACAAATTTTGGCAAACTTGGGCCAAGGCGTACATTCTTTACTCCTAAAGCAAGCAAAGATAAAAGTATTGACACTGCTTTTTGTTCATACCATGAAAGCACAAGTGAAAGAGGTAAGTCGTTTACTGAACAATTTAAAGCTTCTGCAAGTGCTAGTGCAACTTGTACTGCGGCATAAGCATCATTGCATTGTCCTAAATCAAGCAAGCGAGGAAAATCGCCTATCATACCTAAGTCTTTATCAAAGAACCTAAATTTACCGCATGCAAGAGTAAGTATAAGAGTGTCTTTTGGTGTTTTTTCTACAAATTCAGTATAGTAGTTTCTGCCACTTTTTGCACCATCACAGCCACCAACAAGGAAGATGTGTTTTATAGCACCACCTTTTACAGCTTCAAGCACTGCTGGGGCTGCTTCTAACAAAGTTTTACGTCCAAAGCCAACGGTAATATTTTTACCCTCAAAATTTTCATTAAAACCTTCAAGTTCAAGAGCTTTTGCTATAACTTTGCTAAAGTCTTTCTCTTCACAATGTGTTGTACCTTCCCAAGCAACCGCACCTGTTGTAAATATTTTATCGTTATATCCTGCGGGGTTTTGAATACAGTTTGTTGTGAAAAGCACAGCCCCAGGAAAAGCTTGTAGTTCAACTTTTTGGTTTTGCCATGCCGTTCCATAATGGCCTACAAAATGTGAAAATTCTTTAAGTTTTGGATACCCATGAGCAGGAAGCATTTCACCATGAGTATATACATTAATTCCAGTGCCTTCTGTTTGTTTAAGTAGATGATACAAATCATTTAAATCATGCCCTGTTATTAGTATTGCTTTGCCTTCTTTATGCCCAAGATTTACAGTTGTTGGAATTGGGTGACCAAATGCTTCTGTATTTCCTTGTTCTAGCAATTCCATGGCTCTTACGTTTGCTTTTCCACACTCAAGCACAAGTTCCAAACTACGTTCAAGGGTAATTGGTTCGCTGTTTTCATCAACTATCACTGCATAAATTAGAGCTTTTTTTATAAAGTCATATACGGCAGGGTCGCTTTTGCCAAAAACTTCTGCATGGTCTACATAGGCAGCAACACCTTTTACACCATAAAGTAATATTTCAAGTGTAGAATTAATATCAATATCTTCTACTAGCTCATTATTGCTTTTACATTCTTCTTTAATGGTTTGCAAAGATTTTAATATACCTTCTTCAGAATAGTCTGGTTTACAGCCAAGAAATTCAGCAAGTTTTTTTCTGTGAAGAATGGCTTGAGTAAGTGCTTGATTAAGCGATAATTCGCTAAAGTTTACATTTGTAAGTGTCATAAATAAAGCGTGTGCAATAAATTTATTTATGCCTTCACTATCTTCATAGTTTTTCTTTTCAGCCTTAAGCAAGGTATTTGATAAAAGACGAAGTGCATAAATAAGCAAGTCTTGCAATTGAGCTATGTTATCTGTTTTTCCACATACTCCATGTACAGTACATGCGTTGCCACTTGTTTGTTCACATTGATTACAATACATAATATTTTCTCCTATTTTTTCTTTGTTTTTAACATAGAAAAGTATACAGTCTATTATTTACTTTGCTATTTAGACTATATTTTCTAAAACTGTAGTGGAGCTATAAAATTTTGCCGTGACATTTATCACTCAAAATAAAATAAATCATAATTATAAAAACTAATTTTACATGTAAGAAAAGAAAAACAGCTCTAAAATGCTTACATTTTAGAGCTGTTTTGATGACGTGAGTTTTTAGGAAATACAATTCTTAAAGCACCTTAATAGTAAAGTGGAAAAAATCTAATAAGTTAAATTAAACAAATATCTTTTATAAATTACCATAAACCAACTTATTTCCTAAAATAGTTGCTTTAATTTTTATATCTTTTATATGCATTGTATCAACTTCTAGTGGATTTTCTTCAAGAATTACCATATCGGCAAGTTTATTTGCTTCTAGTGAACCTTTTAAGTCTTCTTCACCTGCTTGATATGCTGCCCACGAGGTTACTCCGCGTAAAGCTTCAAGCACAGGTATGCACTGCTCTTTACCAAGAACTTGCCCTGTAGTAGTTACGCGGTTTACGGCTGTCCAAACAAGTAGTAAAGGATCGATTGGAGTAATTGCAGCGTCATTATGCAAAGTAAATTTTATACCTCTATCGAGGGCAGATTTACAAGGATTCAGCCTTTCTGCTCTTTCTTTCCCTAGGAAAATATCACGGTGTCTGTCGCCCCAATAATAAACATGAGCAACAAAGAAGGAAGGAACGATATTTAGCTTTTTGATACGGTCTAGCTGATCTTCGCGTGCCATTTGGCAATGAATTATAACGTGCCTTGCTTCTGCTCTTGGTTGTTCGTTTTGAGCTGTTTCTATCGCGTCTAAAACTATATCAATAGCTTCATCGCCATTAGCGTGAACAGCTATATTCCAGCCTGCTTTATGTAGATTGATTATACCTTGAGTTAATGTTTCTTTTTCAGTAAGTAAGTAGCCACGATAATTTTCTTTTTCAGGCATATCGTATAATACTTTATGGTATGGTTCACTTAAAAAGCCTGTATAGCCTTGAATTGAAGCATCGGAATATACTTTTACTGGCCCTAAACCTAGAATATTATCTTCAGTGAGTTGTGAACCTGGGCGAGAATCGCCAAATTGGCTAAGGTCGATAATACCCATTGCAGGATAAATTTGCACGCGTGCGGTAAGCGTGCCAAGAGCATGAACCGCATTTAATCCTGTAAGATACATTGGATTATTTAAGAAACCTTCTTGTGCAGAGGTAACACCACGGGCATTAAATACTTCTGAGGCAACTTTTGCTGCTGTATTCCACGCTTCTGGTGTGATAGGGGGCATTTTATCCGTGATTGGGAAGAAAGCACGCCAACCTTCGGCTACTCCATTTGGTTCACCATCTTCACGGCGACGGTACACGCCCCCGCTTGGATTAGGTGTATCTTTTGTTATATTAGCAATTTCTAGGGCAAGACTATTAAAAGAGCAAAGATTTGCGGAAATGTGGCGTAAAACTACTGGATTATCTGGGCAAACTTCATCTATATCTTCGCGTAGGGGATGTCTTTGCTCGGCTAGCAGAGTATCATCATAGCCAAAAGCCATAAGCCATTCACCCTTTTTCATAGTTTTTACTTTTTCTGCAAGTAGTTTTTTAATATCATCTATACATTTAACTTTACCATGTGGTGGAGGCGATAAATCTATATGAGTGCTATATAAAAAACCTGCTGTTACAAAGTGGCCATGCGGGTCGTAGAAACCTGGAAGCATAGTCGCATTTTGCAAGTCAGTCATTCTTGTTGAATCGCCTTTATATTGTAAAATATCTGTCATTGAGCCAACTTGAAGTATTTTATCGCCTAATATAGCAATTGCTTCTTCTTTAGTAGCTTGCTCGTTCATTGTTAAAATTGTACCATTGTAATATATCTGATCAGCTATTTGCATATCTTCCTCCATAAAATAATGTCGACAAATTATACAAAAAATAAACTAATTAGATATATAAAGTCAAGTTTAAACCATAAAAAATTCCGACTCTATATCATAAAAATAGAGTCGGAACTATATCTTATACCTAAATTGTGCAGAGATAAATTTGATTTAGCTAATAAACATTACACGCGAATATGGTCTAAAAGTTCTTGAGCTTCAAAATTATCTGGCTCTTCTTGCATTAATTTTTCTAAAATTGCAATAGCTTCTTCATGTCTATCAAGAGAAATCATACAACCTGAAAGAGTAATACGTGTTGTTGATTTATTTTCAACTGCAATCGCACGTTCTAAATATGGAATAATTTCGTTAATTTTATTTTCCATATAAGCAATCTTTACAATACAAGCTAAAGCCACATTATTTGCAGCATTAATCTGTAATGATTCACAAAATTTATTAAATGCACCTAAAATATCTTGTTTTTCAAATAAAACTAAGCCTAAACCAGCTAAAGCTTTATCACTACCTTCTAGCTTTGATGCTTCACTATATAAGGTAAATGCTTTGTCAAGTTCACTTTTTTGCATAGCTATTGTAGCTAAACCAAGATATGGTGCAATAAGTTCTTTATTCGAATTCATTGCTTTTTGGTAATAACCCTCAGCTTTGTCAAGTTCGCCCATAAAAAGATAACACTCACCTAATTCTTTGTTAATTTCATAATCAAGATGACTACTCATAAATTTTCCCTCCACAAAAATGTATTTTGTATATTTATTTGCTTACTTACCTAAAGCAAAGTGCGTGCCAAAAAGTATTTAATATTATAAAAATAAATAGTTAGAATATACCAAATCGACTTAAGGAATTTTTTTCCTTAACTTTCTGTCAAAATTTTTAAGTACTTAGAGCTAAAATTGAAAAATTTTCCTTAATTTTTAAAGCCTATTTCAAATTATAATATTATATCTTTTTTCTTTTTTCTTTTTTCTTTTTTTCTTTTTTTCTTTTTTTTATCTCCGACGGCTTAGGGACGGTCAAGTCCCTAAGAACCCACGTCATCAATGATGCCCATAAAAAATGCAAACATTTTTCAAGGGCATCATATCTTCCTTTACTGCATTCACAATATTTTCTCTGCATCCATTTTCGTGGCTAAGGCGATTAATGGAAGTTAGACTAGTAAATGGTAGTCAAGTTCAAAAGTTAATATGTGCAACACTTGCTATCGCAAATGAGAAAGCTAGGTGTTTTCTTTATAAGTCCTTTCGCTCTGCGTAGCAAGCGATGCACATTCTAAGCATTAAAGCTCCTACCATTTACTAGTCCAACTTCCGCTATTCACTTTAATCACGAAAATGTATGTAATAAAATAATTTTATTGTACTTTCCAAAAATATCAAAAGCTGATTTTTACTGAACGAAGTTCATATAAATCAGCTTTTAATATTTTTGCAATAGGGATTCTAAAGGGACTTAGTTCCTTTAGCCCTCGGAGAGAGAAAAAAAGTATAATTTTAGCAGTGTGGTTAAAAGAAAATTGACTTTTGTGCTTTCTTCTTTTATATTTACGTATATTAA
>CAYJFV010000029.1:0-11334 GCA_964369275.1 uncultured Desulfovibrionaceae bacterium | reverse complement strand
ACCCATGATAATTTAGCAACATCATTATGAAGTATTTGCCACAAAACTCTTGCTTCACGCGTAAGCATACTTAAAAAACCAAAAAATATATCTTCCGCTTTGCTTTCATGCAATAAAGCCGACCATATAATTTCCATTCTACCAGCTTCTAAATGCTTTACAAAATCAAAAAGCATAACTTCGGGGGTAGAGCTTGCAATATTGTATAAATCTTTTTCTTCAAGGGGTTTATCGCCAACAGCTAAAGCCAATTGATCTAAAGTATTTTCTACACTAGAAGCTTGTAATGGTAACATTTCAGCAAGCATTTTTTGTATTGCAATATCCGCATTTATTGAACGAGCCAAAAGCCCCTTAGCAATATATTTTTCTACCGTTTGTACTGTAAGCGGAGCAATTGGAAAATACCAGCCCTTTTTCTTTGCATATTCAAAACATTTTTGCGAAGAAACAGCTATAGGCGTTTTAGGTGCATTCTTTTCCCAAGCACTTTCAATACAAAGTATTACTAAAACATTTTCACGCAATATTCCAAGTGCTTCTGAAAGAGCTTTAAAGCTTGCTGTATCTAAAAGCTCTGCATGGCGTAGTAAAACTAAATCTGCCTTAGGGTCTAAAGAAGAAGACTGTATTACTTGCCAAAAGTTATTACTTAAGCCTTCGTCTGCCCAAAAAGTATGCTTATTAGGCGACAATAAAGAAGATTGAAAAAAGTCATTAGAAATTTCTTCAATTTTGTGCTGCAGTAAAGCAAAATCATCAGATAAAACAAAGCAAAATAGCATTATTCACCTATATATGGATTAAAGTAACCAAACTTCAACCAAGAACACGCCTTTTTCAGCCTTTTTGTAAAGTGCGTAAGCCCCATAGATGGTGAACTTATATTAATAAGCTCAGTGTACATTTCAGGGTCAATATTCAAGTTACGTAATTGAATAAAATCAATACGATATTTTGTGATAATATCAATCAAAGACTCTAGCTCTTCTTCCGTGTCTGTAATAGTTGGAAAATATAACAAATTGAAAGAAATAAATTTATTATGTTTTCTTGCATTCTCCATTGATTCAAGCACATTAGCAAAAGTATAACCATTAGGGCGATAATACGCGTTATATCTTTCTTCAATTGTAGAATTTAAGCTAATTCTTAGCGAACTAAGCCCAGCTTCACACAAATCATTTACTGCATTAGGCAAAGAAGCATTAGAGTTTAAATTTATTGTTCCTTTTCCGCCCTTTGCTCTAAAAGCTTTAATAGCTTCAATCATTAAAGGAGCTTGCGTAAGTGGTTCACCCTCGCACCCCTGACCAAAAGAAAAAATTGGCTTCTCTTTTTCAAATTGAGAATGAAAGAACATAAGTTCTGTTATTTCTTCTGCTGTTGGGGTAAATGTCATTCTATTTTGCGGGCTTGCACAAATTTTTGAAGTATCATCTTGCAATGAAATACAGCCAATACAGCGTGCATTACATGCCTTTGATACAGGAATAGGCACTTCATAACGCCCCAAACAAAGGTTACGAGCCGCAGGGCAAGCGTATTTCATAACGCAATTATGCATTAAATGCTGAATTAGCCTATTTTCAGGAAATTCAGCTATAATTTCTTTAGCACGGCGTACAACTTTTTTTTGTGAAACATTAGCAAAAACTTGCCTATCGTCCATATCTACTTTTTTAGCGGCAACATAGAAATCATCGCCTACCATGCATACAGCACCATAAGCAAATAAAGGCAAAGTTTGTGCATTTTCTTCTGAAAAATATGCGGGGTGAGAACTTAATGTGTAACCTGGTGCAATAAACGCAGAAACCGCAAGGTTTTCTAAAACAATAACCTCGCCGCTTTCCTCATCAAGCCCTATTGCTTTTCTATTTGGTAAAAGGAAAAGTTCGCTTTCATCAGGAAGTGGAATAAGTTCATCTGGGCGTGGCAAAGCAAAATCTTCCCCGCGTCTTACAAGCATTTTAAGTTCGGGATGATCGTAAATATTCCCTTGCGTATCCGCAAATAGTAAGCTCATTATTTATTCTCTATTTGTTTAATGTATGCATCACGGCATTCATGGCTACAAAAGAAATGTCTTTCTTCACCATTACGTACGCTTATTGCCATTTCAGGGTCAACATAGGTTCCGCAAGTTGGGTCTTTTACTAATTGCCCGTCGGCTTTAAGCTTTTCGGTAGACGCTTTTTCTGTTTCAACCTTTTTTAATCTATCATTCATAAATAAACGATAAAGTGCATAACCAGCCACTGCAAATATTAATAGTTTCCAAATCATTTCTGTTCTCTCTTTAGTGTTATAAAAATAGCTCTAATAGCTTAGAATTTTTGAAAAATACTTTTTCTATATACTTTATAATCAATAAAACTTAAAAAATCATCTATGCTTTTACCAGCAAAAACATAGTTTGGTTCAATTTCGCGAAGAGGTATCAACACAAAAGCACGCTCAAACATACGAGGATGAGGTAAAGTTAATTCAGCATCGCTACAATGAAAATCTTCATAATCAAGTATATCAATATCAATTGTGCGGGCTGCATATTGATTTCCTTCTACGCGAACCCTACCAAGAAGGTATTCCACTTCCTTTGTTTTTTCAAGAAGTTTGTGCGGTTCAATAGGACAATGAAATACCGCTACACTATTGGTATACCAATCTTGCTCTTCATCTGTGCCAACTGGTTCAGTAAACCAGAAAGTTGAGTGGCTAATAAGTTCTAAGTTGGCGGAGTTTTTATCGTCTGAGCAAAGCATTGTAATTGCTGTTTGAATCCTTTCTTCAACATTTCCAATATTTCCACCAAATGCAATATAAACTTTTTTCATACAGATGCTCCTGCTTATTAATCCCATAGCAGCACATACTGCCGTAAATAATTATGAGCCTATTTTACACAAATTGCAAGTAAAATTCAATTTCTTTCTTAAAAAAACTTAGGGTGTAATATTGGGTAGATTAACTCATTTATAACATACTTAGAGTTAAATATATTTAGCTATTTCTTGACATTATTTTGCAAAAAATATAGTAATTTTTTCAAATATGAAATTTTTACGCTAAAAATTTAGTTATAAGGTGTAATATGTTGAGTAGAACGAAAATATTTTATGGTTGGTTCGTTGTTGCTGGTGCATTTTTAATAGCAATGGCGATTATGGGAATGCATTTTAACTTAATTGGACTATATTTTCCGCATTTTGTGAAAGAATTTGGTTTTTCAAATTCACGACTTGGAATGTATTTTATCACTTCTGTTACTCTTATATCTACAGCAACATCATATTTTATTGCAAAAATTTACAGCAAAATTCCGCTTAGAATTGGTATGAGTTTAGCTGGTTTTATGGCTGGTTTTGTATATATTGGATATTCATTTGCAACTAATGCGTATCAATTTATTATTTTATCTATGATTTTTGGCTTATGCTTAGGGCTAGGCACAGTTTCTGCCTTTTCTATGCTAAGTACCAGATGGTTCATAAAAAAACGTGGCACAGCTATAAGCATTATTGCCTCTGGTACAGGACTAGCGGGTGTTTTCTTTTCAGGCTATTTATCTAATATTATTGAAACTAAGGGCTTTCAACAAGCGTTATTCACCGAAGGTTTAATGATTATGGGCCTTGCCCTTATTGGAGCTTTACTTATACGCTCTAACCCTGAAAGTATGGGATTAACTGCCCTTGGTGCAGGTGAAGAGTTAGAAAGCAAGCAACAGCAACAAACTTCAAGCACATTAAGAAGCTTAGACTTAAAAGAAGCTATGAAGCACTACCCTTTTTATGTGCTTGTAACAACACTTGTATTGATGAATGGCATGGTAGTTACTTTTGTAAGCCAATATGTTTCTTATTTTAGAACACTGAATTTTGAAGCTACAACCATTGCATTTATCGTTACAGGCTTAGGTGTTTCACTTACCTTATCTAAAGTAGTATTTGGAATTATTATTGATAAATTTGGCATGAAAGTGGCTAACTACTGCCTGTTCTCTGCGTGGATTATTGCCTTAGCAACGCTTATTTTTGCCAACTCATCGCCTTTATTAGTTATTGTTTTTGTAATATTTTCTGGTAGTTTACCTGTTATTACATCAGTATCACTGCCATTGTGGGTAGCCCACATGTTTGGCGATAAACACTTCCCCCAACTTATTGGTAGAACCAACTCTATCGGCGGTATAGGTAGCATGACTGGCCCAATAGTTGTAGGGTACTTTATTGATATTTCTAACTACAAAACAGTGTTTTCTACCGCTTTAATAATAATGCTTGCCCTTGCTATTTTAATGACTTTTGCCTTGAATAGTGCCGAGAAAAAAAGACATATTTAAACTAAATTTAATGTATAATGCTTGACAAATTATACATTGTTCATCACAGTTGCTACTATATCTCTATTATTATATAACGAACGGGCAAATTATTCATGCAAAGTAAGAAAATTTTCTATGGCTGGTTTGTAGTGTTTGGTGCATTTCTTATTGCAACTGCTACAATTGGCTTACATTATAATTTAATTGGTTTATACTATCCACATATCACAGCACAACTTGGCTATTCAAATTCTCAACTTGGGCTTTTCTTTATTACAGCTTTGAGTGGAACAACTGTTATAACCTCTTTATTTCTTTCAAAAATTTATGCAAAAATTTCTATACGCTTTGCTATGGGATTTTCTGGAATTTTAAGCGGTTTTATATACATAGGCTACTCATTTGCTACTAAACCTATTGAATTTATATTACTTTCAATGGTTTTAGGATACTGTATTGCCTCAGGTACAGTTGCAGCCTTTTCAATTCTTACAACAAGATGGTTTATACATAAAAGAGGTTTCGCTCTTAGCATTATTGCAGCTGGAACTGGTTTAGCTGGTGTATTTTTTTCAGGGTACTTATCTAGCATTATAGAAGCATCAGGATATCAGCGTGCATTTTTTGTAGAGGGTTTAATTATGATTGCCCTTACACTTGTTGGTGTGTTTTTTATTCGTTCAAGCCCTGAATCTATGAATTTAGCCCCACTTACTGTAGCAAATACTAATTCTTCTAGTGAAAAAAGTGTACAACATAAAGAAGTAGAATTACATTCTTTAGCATTAAAAGAAGCATTAAAAGAATACCCTATTTATGCACTGGCCATAACTTTATTTTTAATGAATGGTACTGTAGTTACTTTCCTTAGCCAATATGCCTCTTACTTTAAAAGCCTGAATTTTGAAGCAAATACAATTGCATTAATTATGGCAGGCCTTGGGGCTTCACTTACAATTAATAAGATATTTTATGGTGTACTTATAGATAAATTAGGTATACAAGGGGCTAATTATTTTTTATTTTTTGCATGGCTAGCAACTGTACTTTCTTTAATATTTGCCGAATTATCACCAATAATAGTTATTATATTTGTGGTATTTTCTGGCAACCTTGCAGTAGTAACAACTGTTGCAACTCCTTTATGGATTGCAAATATGTTTGGTGACAAACACTATACTTCTTTTATAGGAATAATTACAGCCTCTGCCAACGTTGGTGCAATGATTTTCCCTATTCTTGTTGGTTATTTTATTGATTCATTTGGCTATAAGGCAGTATTTAGCGTAACTTTTGTTATTATGTTCATTCTAGCTACTCTTATGAGATTTGCAATAAAATCTGCTAACAAAACTCGCTTAGTAAAAACTACTTAATAACAATAAAAACTAAGCCTTATAGAAGTATTTTTTAGTAAAAAATCAAGTTCTTGACAAAAAAAATAAATAAAACTACATTCATTATAGAGTTGAATGTTTTTCTATTTCACAGTGAAATAATTGATATTATAGTTTTTATTTAGATTATTTTTAGTTATTTTTGTTTCAAGACAACTATCTTTTACAACATTTTTATATATTTTGGTAGGAGTACGCATGAAAATTGATGAAATTAAACCTTTAGTTGAACAACAAAAAGCTTTCTTTGCAACTAATTCAACCTTTTCATTTGATTATAGAATAGATGCCTTACAAAAACTTTTAAAAGAGTTGAAGAAAAATCAGAACCAGTTATTGAATGCAATTGATAAAGATTTAGGCAAAAGTTATTTTGAGAGTATGGTTTCAGAAATTCATATAGTTTATCAAGAAATAAATTATATGATTAAAAACTTATCAAAATTATCGAAAAAGCGTTCTTCACGCCCTCCATTTTCTTTATTTACGGCAAAAACCTATGTTCAACCTGAACCTTATGGGGTAACTCTTATTATTAGCCCTTGGAACTACCCCGCTCAACTTGTATTTATGCCTTTAGCTGGTGCAATAGCGGCAGGTAACTGTGCTATGATTAAAAGTTCAGAGCTTGCCCCGCACACTTCGCAAGTAATTGAAGATATTATTACATCAATTTTTCCAAAAGAATATATTTGTGTTGCTCAAGGTGGGGTTGAAGTAGCAACTGAATTGCTTAATCAGCGATACGATTTTATTTTTTACACTGGTAGCACAAGAGTTGGCAAAGTGGTTATGGAAGGCGCCGCAAAGCATTTAACACCTGTTTGCCTTGAGCTTGGTGGCAAAAGCCCAACAATAGTATTAAAAGACGCAAACTTAGATATTGCTGCAAAGCGTATTGTTTTTGGCAAGTATTTTAATGCGGGGCAAACCTGTATTGCACCCGACTATATTTTAGCAGAAGAAAGCATTTATAATGCTTTAAGTGCAAAAATAAATTACTATTTTGAACAATTTATTCCTGATGCTCTAAATAACCCTGAATATCCTTTTATTATAAATGAGCAAAACTATAAAAGATTGCTAGAACTTGCTGACGGGTATCATGTAGCATGTAATGAAGAAAAGCGTAAAATAGCACTTACACTTATTCACCAACCAGAGCCAGATGCACCTATAATGCAAGAAGAAATTTTTGGGCCTTTACTGCCTATTCTTTCAGTAAAAAATTATGAAGATGCAATGCAGTTTATACGTAGTAAGGAAAAGCCTTTAGCCGCGTATTTATTTACAGAAGATAAAGACATTCAAGAACACATGAGCAAGCATTGTGCCTGCGGTGGCTTATGTATTAACGATACTATAGTTCATTTTGCCGCCCATAACTTGCCTTTTGGTGGTGTTGGCATGAGCGGAATGGGTGCGTACCATGGTAAACATTCGTTCGACTTATTCTCGCACTTAAAGCCTGTTGTTAATCAATCAACTAAGTTTGACTTCAAACTAAGGTATCCACCATTTCCTAAGAAAATTCAAAAGATTTTCCTTGATAAGAAGTAAACAAGTAATGAAATAAGAAAGTAAAGAAGTAAAAAATATAATAAGCAGTGTAAAAAAATAAGGCGTAGAATTTTTCTACGCCTTTATTTTTTATTTTGTAAATATTTTTACAAGGTTAGTTCCCCTTGGAACTTGTGCAGGGTTTGGCTCGCCCGCTGTTATAACAACATCATCGCCCATTTCAAACATTGGGTTGGTTGCTACAAAATACTGAGCCCTTGTTAGGTGTGGAATATCAGGGTCATTTGTAGTTGAATATGGCTTTACCCCCCAAGAAAAGTTCAAATCATGTAAGCTTTGCAACTCTGGTGTAAGGGCGTATATAGTTTGCTCTGGTCTACATGCAGAAAGTAGTCTTGCAGATGTACCCGACAATGAATGTGCAACCAAATGCTTCGCACCAGATTTTTCAGCAAGCAAGCAAGCAGAATACGCTAAGAACTCCGCTGTAGTTCCACCCTCAGGTTCGCGAACCTTACGGCGTTCAAGTAATAAAGTTTCAGCTGCTTCAGCTATCTGCCTCATATATTTTACAGTTTCCACAGGGTGATTTCCCATTGCTGTTTCTTCTGAAAGCATAACGCAATCCGCTCCGTCTAAAACCGCATTTGCAACGTCTGTAGTTTCTGCACGAGTAGGAGCAGGATTATTCACCATAGATAATAGCATTTGAGTTGCAACAATTACTGGCTTTCCTGCTTTATTACAGGTGTTAATAATTCTTTTTTGAATAGTTGGAAGCTGTGGAAGTGGACATTCTACACCTAAATCGCCACGAGCTACCATAATAATATCTGCTTCGCTTAGAATTTCATCAAGGTTTTCAACAGCATTATGTCGTTCAAGTTTTGCAACAATAGGAAGTTTCTTACCATAACTTTTTAGGATAGCACGCATTTGTCTAATATCTTCTGCTTTTTGCACAAAAGAAAGAGCAATTGCATCTACCCCTAAATCTATACCAATTTTTAAATCGTTCTTGTCTTTTTCGGTAATAGCGGGAAGCGGAACAGCTTTACCAGGTAAAGCTAAACCTTTCTTTGAAGTTACAAGCCCTGCCCCAAGTGCCACAAGTTTAAATCTTTGTGGTGCAATTTTTTCTTCAACTGTAAATTGTAAACCACCGTCAGCAAGAACAAGCCTATCGCCAATTTCAAGATTTTCTAAAATAGGCAAATTATCAAAGGGTAAGCAAGGCAAAGCATCGCTTGTGCAAGCTTGAGTTGCTAAAATAAGATTATCGTTCTCGGCAACATTTAATGTGCCATCGGGCAGTATGCCAATACGTATTTTAGGGCCAGATAAATCTTGCATGATTGTTATTGGAGTATTTAACTTTGTTTCGATATTACGTATATTCTCAACAACTTGCTTGAAAAATTCAATATCGCCGTGCGAGAAGTTCAACCTAAAAATACGTACTCCTGCTTCAACCAATTTTTCAATCATTTCAGGGGAATGTGAAGCTGGGCCAATTGTTGCTATAATTTTTGTATGCATGAAGTCACCTCTTGTAACTCTTCAATTTGTAAGGAAAATTCAAAGTTAGATGAACAATAGCAAATAAAATCTTTTTTGTCTAGTATAGAGAATTATGGGAATTATAGTTCAAATTTTATTTGAATATATGCTCTATTCTTACCTAAATCAAGTAATCATGCCTTAATGTTTCTACTTGCTTTTTTCAAATTTTCAAGGCATATAGAAAAGAGCTTTTTACTGAATAATTTTAAACGGTTTGCGGAAATTTTATGCTTATTCTTGTTGATGTTGGAAATACTTCAATTAAATTTGGTTTTGCAAAAGATACAACTATCGTTGAAACCATAAATTTGCCTTCTTCGGTTGATAGCCATACGGTTGATAGCCTTGGGCTTTTCTTAACTATGAGCCTGCAAAACCTTGATATTTCAAAAAATTCAATTGAAGCTTTTGCTCTTTCCTCAGTAGTGCCTTTTTTCGATAATATTATAGCTGAGCTTGCAAAAAAATATTTCAACTGCCTTGTGTATACTGTTGGCAAAAACTTGCCTGTTCCCTTAGAAAATATGTATGAAAACCCAAAAGAAGTTGGTGCTGACCGCCTAGTTGCTGCCTATGCAGTAAGTGAAATATACAAAGGGCATAATGCCTATATTTCAGTTGATTTTGGTACTGCTACCACCTTTGATTGCGTTGAAAACAATGCCTATTTAGGCGGATTAATCTGCCCGGGCATTTTATCTTCGCATCATGCATTATCACAAAAAGCGGCAAAACTACCACGTATTGCACTTGATGTTGATGCATCACACCCTCAATTTGGCAAAAATACGGCAACAAGTATTTCGCATGGTTTTGTATTTGGATTTGCTGCCATGACAGAAGGACTATTGACTAAACTTACACAAAACTTTATAACAAAACCATACATTGTTGCTACTGGTGGATTTTCAAAAGATATAGCAAAACATGTAAAACTTATTAATAATGTTGAGTCTAACCTTATTTTACAAGGCTTGGCTTTACTCTATTATAACAAAAAATAAAAACGGAGAACTAATATGAGCAGTTCAATAGCATCAATTTGGGCAAGAGAAATCTTAGACTCACGCGGTAACCCAACTTTAGAAGTTGAAGTTTCTTTAGAATCAGGACACGTTGGGCGTGCCGCTGTACCATCAGGTGCATCTACTGGTACTCGTGAAGCATTAGAAATGCGTGATGGCGACAAAGCTCGTTACAAAGGCAAAGGTGTTTCTATTGCTGTAGAGCATGTAAATACTGAAATTTCTGAAGCTTTATTGGGTATGGACGCTCTAAGACAAGTTGTTGTTGATACCACAATGATTGACCTTGATGGTACTGATAATAAATCTCGTCTTGGTGCAAATGCTATGCTTGGTGTTTCGCTTGCAACTGCACGTGCTGCGGCTGATTATTTAGGTATTCCGCTTTATCAATATCTTGGTGGTGTAAATGCAAAAGTATTACCTGCCCCAATGATGAACGTTATCAACGGCGGTGCTCATGCTGATAACAGCCTAGATTTCCAAGAATTTATGATTATGCCTTTAGGTGCTGAAAGCTTTACTGATGCTTTACGTATTGGTGCTGAAATTTTCCATACCTTGAAAGATTTATTAAAAGCAGAAGGCTATGCAACTAGTGTTGGCGATGAAGGTGGCTTTGCACCTAACTTACCTAGCCATGCTAAAGCTTTAGATTTCTTAGTAGAAGCAATTGAAGCTGCTGGTTATAATGTAGGTTCAGAAGTTGTAATTGCTATGGATTGTGCTGCTTCTGAATTTTATAAAGACGGCAAATACGTTTTAGCTGGCGAATCAACAGAACTTACTTCTGAGCAAATGGTTGAATATCTTGAAAATTTAGTAAACAACTATCCTATTTTCTCAATTGAAGATGCTATGGCAGAAGATGATAGAGAGGGCTGGAAACTTCTTACTTTACGCCTTGGCGATGTAGTTCAATTAGTTGGTGACGATGTGTTTGTAACTAACCCTGATATTTTGGCAGAAGGCATTGAAGATAATATTGCAAATGCTATTCTTATTAAAGTTAACCAAATTGGTACTTTAACTGAAACTCTTGATACTATTGAAATTGCAAAACAAGCTGCGTATGCAACTGTTATTTCGCACCGTTCAGGCGAAACAGAAGATAGCTTTATTGCAGATTTAGCGGTAGCGGTTAATTCTGGTCAAATAAAAACTGGTTCACTTTCTCGTTCAGATAGAATTGCAAAGTACAATCAACTTATTAGAATTGAAGAAGATTTAGACGATGCAGCTTTATACTTTGGTCCAATTTTAGCTGATTCTTATGGCTATATGGACGATGAAGAATAGTATTTAATTTATTTTATTAACTATATAAAAGCGAACTTGCTGTTTTGGCAAGTTCGCTTTTTTTATTTGTAGATTAACTTATTTATATTTTTTTATTTTCCTGGGGAGAAACCAAAATCTATATTAATAAAGTCGACGTTCTTTTAAAAACTCCTGCGTAAGCGTACTTAAGTACGTGCGTAAAGGAGTTTATAAAAAA
>CAYJFV010000028.1:0-11391 GCA_964369275.1 uncultured Desulfovibrionaceae bacterium | reverse complement strand
ACCGCCTACCTCTTGAATGCCATTCAAGCGCTCTCCCAAGTGAGCTACAACCCCAGAAAAAGTTAAATAGTATATCTACTATTTTATGTCAATAGAATTTTTAGCACTTTGCATTTTTTTATACTCAGGCATAACAAAGAAAACAAATACAAATAGCCACAAAACTTGTATACCTGTTCCAATATAAAATGCTGCCTCAATAGAAAGTAAGTCAATAATAACACCACCGCCAAAAAGGGCAAGCATAGTTCCCGTATCAAAGGCAATAAAATATGTAGAACTAGCTAAACCACGTTCTTTTTCACTTGCAAACTGCACTAGTAAGCTTTGAAACGTAGGAATTATGCCCCCATACGCAAAACCAAGCACAAAAGCAATAACAAAAAACATTAAACTAGAACCAACATTAATAAATAATGCAGTAAATACTACCAAAGTAATATTTGATACAACTACAAGTGCATATACATAGCCCCTATCATACAAATAGCCCGAAACCAAACGGCTAATAACAAGCCCAACACCCATAAATAAAAAGAAAGATGATGCTAAATGTCCAAAACCAATAGCCTTAGCAAGCAAAGCAACATAATTTATTACAAGACCATAAAGCAAAGCCACACATGCAAGACTAAATGTAGTAGATAAACCAGTTTTTAAAATAAGGTTATTCTTATTAAAAGGTACTTTTTTTATAGGTAATTTATTCTTAGGCTTTAGAATTGTAAGTGCTACAAGTGACAAAATACATGCAAAAATAGCAAGCAAAAACACTGCCTTATACCCTTGTGATGCATTATTGAGAAATAAATCAAATACAAAAAAACCTGTCATAGGGCCAACAATCATTGCAAGCGAATAATTAGCACTATAAATTCCAACACCGGTTCCAAGTTTTTTTTCAGGAATAATTTCAATAGCAATTGTACTTAAAGTAGTAGATGCAATTGAAAAAGAAAAGCCTTGTAATATCCTACACAATGCCAAAGCAAAAGGATTTGTTAAATAAAAATACCCCAGCCCAGTAAGCAAAAAAGCACTAATTGATAATAAAGCAACTTTTTTCTTAGGGAAAGAGTCTGAAAGCCAGCCTGCAAGCGGTCTGCAAAGCAAAGCACCAAAAGGAAAAAGAGCAAGAATAATACCCGAAGTAGTACCACTTATTGATAATTCTTCAAGCAAGAAGATAGGAAAAATTGTAAGAACAATATATAATGACCACGATACAAAAAATGATGATGCTGTAATTAAACTAAAACTTTTACTAAATAACTTCTCGTTTTCTGTAGATAATGTAGACATACTTCTTCCTAAAAAATTGAATAAAAAAGCATGCTACAGAAAAAAATATAACATGTAAAGCAACATTAAATTAAATTTAATGTTACTCTACATGTTATTGTAATAATTATAATATATATAATTTTAAAGAATTTAAAATTCTATAATAATTTTGTTATTTTCCAATCATTCGCTTTAGCGTAGTTTTCAGTATCTGCCCCGCCTAATGATACGCACTTTGCATGTTCTAAAGCCTTAGCAAGTGGAGTTGCGAAATTTTGGAAATCGCTAAGAGTTGTGCTTAGCACTTCTTCACGAATTTGTTGACGTAACTCATTTGTTTCATTACGCAAGTGCCTCCAAAGTGCTGTAGCACCCTGAGCATCAGGCAGTAAGTAAGAATCTATATCGCCTATTGTACTGATAATTGCACAAGAAAGTTCACGTTCACTTAGATGTAAATTCCCTAAAAATTCAGGAGTTTTGCTGTATACTTCTAAGCTTTTTGCAACTTGTGGGTCGCGGTAAGAAATAAGCGAGAAAGCACCTGTTGGGCGTGAATATTGAACAAAGCAGCCATAGGCACCGCCAAGAACTCTAATTCTATCCCACAAATAGCCCATGCGTAAAAAGCGAGTAATAACTAATGCAGAGCCATGAAATTCATAGCCGTGCTGATGTAGGTTTGTTCCCATACCCACGTAGTTTACGCGTGCAGGAACAACTAAAGCTTCGTTTGAAGAAGCCATTTCAATAGCCCAAGTTTCTTTTTTGAATTTGTTTTCTACTGCTGAGATTTTTTCAAGTAGTGGAGCAAAAGCTTTTTCACTAATTTCTAGCAATTCACCATTAGCAGTAAGCGAGAGTAGAGCATTATCTTTACAGAAGATATGAGTGTGAATGAGTTGAAGTTTTTCAAGAATTGTTGTCCAGTTAGAATCAACATTCTTTGCAAAATCTTTTATAAAATCAAAGTAATGCACGCCGTTTACATATTCGTTTAAAGCCCCAAGTTTAGATTGCATAGCTCCTAATCTTGTTGCTACAAAGGAATGGCCTGCTGGAATAATGCCTTGTTCTATTCTTGCTTTTTCTTCAAGCACCATTTGTGTAAAACGTTCTTTATTATCTAAATTAGGCGAGAAAATAATTTCCTCGAATAAAGCAACTAATTGTTCTACTTTATCTTTTGTTACTTTACCAGCAAGTACGAAACTATTTAGGCTATCTTCACCATTAATTTTTGCCTGGAAAGAAGGGTATGCATTAATTCCGCCAGTTGAAGCTTCTATTTCAAGTCCAAGTTCAATAAAGTTGTAATTTTTTGTTCCAACTTCTGTTAATGCTCTTGAATATAAAGAAAGATATGGCAATAATTCATAAGGTAGAGTGTCAAGACTAAACACAAAGCGTGAATATAGCACGCCAGTAGTATCTAAATTATGAGTAAATACTTTTATTGCTTGTTCTTTTTCTTCAATTGGAAGTATAGCATTTTCTTTTGGAATATCATTAATAGTTAGAATTGGAATAGTAGCAAGAGCTTCAGGACTATCTTCTTTTTGCTGAACTGCTTGTAATCTTTTGCTTTCACTTTCAATAAAAGCTTGTTCTTCTAAAGTCATTGAAGCTTTAATTTTGCTCATTGTTTCTTCGTCTTCTTGGCTTCTTTTTTCAGCAAGTTCAGTATCTGGAACAAGATTTACCAAGATGCGGTGTTGATTATCTAAGAAATAATCTTTAATTAATTTTTCAAAGATTTTTTCATTTTTTTCTAGCTTTGCTTTGATAGTTGCCAGTGGTTTTTCCCAAGAAAGAGCTGTAAATGGGTCTTGGTCATATAACCAGTGGGTTAGGCATTGTGTCATGTGTAGTAAACCACGTGGATATCTGCCTGGGTTTCCTTCACGTAGTGAAAATTCTATTGCATTTACAGCTGCATCAATTGCTTTTTGTTGAATACCTTCTTCTACTAGCTCGGCTAAAGTATCAAGAATAAGGGCTTCCATTTCGTCTTCTTTACCAGCTTCAATTGAGCGTAAACCAACAGAATAATACATTTGTACTAAGTCAGTTTCTAAATGTCCGTTAATATCTTCGCCTAGGCCTGAATCAATTAAAGCTTTTCTTAGCGGAGAGCCAGGAAGTTCAGTAAGAATATGGTCAAGCATGAGGAATAATATATTTTCTTCTACTTCATGGGTAGGAGTTAGCAACCAGTTTACAGTTGCATGGCCGCGTGGTGCTTCGTCTTCTTCCTCTTCATTAGCAGTTGCTTCAAAAGGAACTTCAATTTTCCTAGCAGTGGTAAGGCGTTCTTGAAGTTCAATTGAGGAATTAACTTCAATTTTATCAAATTTTGAAATAACTTCGTTTACTTTTTCTAAGCGAGTATTTTCATCATCATCGCCCCAGAAGAAGAAATATGAATTTGATGGGTGGTAGTATAGTTTATGAAATTCTTCAAATTCTTCATAACTAAGTTCAGGAATATTTTTTGGGTTACCGCCTGAATCGAGTGAGTATAGAGTATCAGGAAAAACAGCGTGTTGAGATTGTTCAGCTAAAACAGAGTCAGAAGAGGAGTATACCCCTTTCATTTCGTTATATACAACGCCTTTGTATTGCCATTTTGCGTTTCCATTTTCGTCTACATCGGAAGTATCAATATGCCAGCCTTCTTGTTTTAGGATATCGCGGCCTTCTTCAGTTCTAACGCGGGGGAAGAACACAGCGTCCATATATACGTCCATAAGGTTGTATAAATCTTGAGTATTTGTACTTGCTACAGGGTATATTGTTTTATCTGGGTAGGTCATTGCGTTTAAGAAAGTTTGCAATGAACTTTTTAGAAGTTCAACAAAGGGTTCTTTTGTAGGGAATTTTTCAGAACCACATAAAACTGAGTGTTCTAAAATGTGAGCTACACCAGTTGAATTTTTTGGTGGAGTGCGAAAACCCACGCCAAAGCATTTATTTATATCATTATTGCAAACAGAAATAAGTTTTGCATTTGTTTTATTGTGTTTAAAAAGTTTAACTTTACCGCCAACTTCTGAAAGTTCTTGTTCTTCAACAAGGCTAAAACCGTGAATATCTTGCATATATTTTCCTTTAACTTGAAATAAGATTTTTGATTAATTGTTTATTGGTTGAGAAATATTTTCTATAAAGTACATAGCCTAAAAGAATTGAAAAAGCGTATAAAATACCTGAAATAATTAGGCACATTCTTAAATCGCCGTTAGAAGCGAGTAGGGCAAAAATAAAGTTTTGTGGAATAAAACCAAGAAAAGTACCTAGAAAGAAGTTTTTTGCACTAATTTTTGCAGTTCCTGCCACTAAATTTGTTGTTATTCCTGCTCCCATTGGAAGAAGTCTTATAACAATTGTCATAGCAAAGGTATTTACTGTAAGAATTGCTTCAATAAAGGCTATTTGCTTTACAAATTTTCTTTGTACAAAATTTTGGGCAATAAAGCGGGCGTAGTTGAAAACAAGTATACAGCCAATTGTTGTGCCAATTGTAGTAAAAAGTGTTCCATAAACTGGGCCAAATACAAAGCCACCTATAAGCGAAAGCAATTGCCTTGGAATGGCAAAACAAGTAAGCAGAGTGCAAAAAGCTATAAAAAGGATAGTGTCAAAATAACCAAGATTTTGTAAATGATTATTTGCAAATTCTCTATAGTTTTCTTCGTTTATATCAAAAGTAGTTAAAACGTAGTACGCCAAACTTATAACAATAAGTAAGGAAACTACTTTTATAGCTAATTTTGTGGTTGCTCGCATATTTTCCCTGAAAAAACATATATAATAATGCTAATATATCTTTAACTTCATTATATATGTTAATAATGTCTTTCAGGGAAAGTATCAAATTTTATATTTTAAAGCAAGGAGAACCAAGCCCCAATCCTGGCGTGAAAGATTTTTTTAGTGCTGAATTTAAATACACTTGAGCATTAGTAATAGCTAAATCAATAGACATTCCATGCCCTAAATATGTTGCAATTGCGGCAGATAATGTACAGCCAGTACCATGCGTATTAGGTGTATCAACATTTAGTTGATGAAATTCTTTTATTCCATTTTCGCTAATAAGCCAATCGGTTCTTTTATGGGTTTCAATATCAAAGTGTCCACCCTTGATTAAAACAGCTTTTGCACCCATAGACATAAGTTTTTGCCCTGCATTTTTGATATCTTCAATGCTATCAATTTTCATTTTTGCAAGAAATTCAGCTTCGGGGCGGTTAGGAGTAAGTAAATCCGCCAATGGAATAATTTTATTTATAAGCGATTCTGCCGCAGAATCTTCAAGTAATTGATGCCCAGAAGTGCTAACAGAAACAGGGTCAACTACCAAAGGAAATCTACCTTTAGTATTGAAATAATTTTCAATTTCTTTTGCAATAACTTCAATTAATTCTTTTGAAAAAAGCATACCAGTTTTTGCTGCAGCTGGTGAATACCCAGCAAAAAGAGTTTTTAGCTGTTGCTGCATAAATTCAGGTGTACTTGGGAAAATAGCGTCAACTCCAAGCCCGTTTTGAGCTGTTAAAGCTGTAATTGCTGAAATTGCATAACCATCAAGGCAAGTCATAGTTTTAATATCTGCCTGAATACCTGCACCACCGCCAGAATCCGAGCCAGCAATAGTCATAATTGTAGGAAAAGGTTTATTTGTAATTGACATAGAATTTCCTTATATTTTAATTTTCACTTGTTTTGAAATCTACTTTAATTTTATATAATTTTGTTGCAGGAAGATTTAATATTGCAACGCCTGTTTTATCGGTTATACCTTGTAAGGTTTCTTCAACTTTTTCCCATGAAGAAGCTATAAGGGTAAACCAAATATTAAAAGTATGCTTTCTTAGATAGTTATGAGTAGCACCTGTAATTGCATTAACTGTATTTACAAATTCTTCCATTTTATCGTCTGGAACTTTTGCGGCACAAAGTGTAGAGCGAAAACCAAGTTTTGAAGATTGGAAGTTTGCTCCAAGTCTTCTAATTAATTTTAGCTCTTTCATTTTTTGTACGCGTTTGAATACTTCTTCTTCGTCTAAGTCTACAATTTTGCCAATATCAGCATAAGGGCGACTTGTAATTGGAAAAGCCGATTGTACAATATCAAGAATTTCTTTATCTTCTTTATCTAATGCGTATTCGCTTGCTAGTTTTTGTGTATCTGCACTCATGAATGTATATCCTTATATAATGTCAAGATTAATTACTTCTTTTTGCCATTTCTTGCAAGCGAGCAATTCTTTCTTCTGTTGGTGGGTGGGTTGAAAAGAGTGATGCCATTCTTTGCCCAGCAAGCGGTGAAATAATAAACATATTTTCAGTTGCAGGGTTGGCATTTTGCATTGGAATTTGCTTTGAATAGTTAGATATTTTATTTAAAGCAGAAGCTAAAGCAAGTGGATCTTGACTAAAAGTTGCACCACCAGCGTCTGCATGGTATTCACGCGTACGGGAAATAGCCATTTGTATTAAAGAAGCCGCTAAAGGAGCAAGAAAAGCCATTAATAAAGCAGGAATAATTCCGCCACTATTTCCTTCTTCATCTCTATTACCACCTAAAATAGCTGTCCATTGTAACCACGAAGCAATAGAGGTTATAGCAGAAGCCATAACACCAGCTACAGTTTGAATTAAAATATCGCGGTGAGCAATATGTGCAATTTCATGTGCTAGAACGCCGCGTAATTCTTCTGGGGTAAGCAATTTCATAATACCATCAGTTACAGCAACTACGCCATGTTCAGGGTCACGCCCTGTTGCAAAGGCGTTAGGGGCTTGCTCTGGCACAAGGTAGATTTTTGGTTTTGGAATACCAGCATTATTCGATAAATCTTCTACAATTTGATGCAGATATGGTGCATCATTATATTGTAATTCTTGGGCTTTGTACATGCGTAGTACAATTTTATCTGAAAACCAGTAAGAGGAAACGTTCATAATCATAGCAAAGGCAAAGGCAATAATAATGCCTGTTCTACCGCCTAGCATGCCACCAATTAGAATAATAAGACCACTCATAAAAGCGAGTAGCATAAATGTTTTTATTTGACTTGTCATAATATACCTATTAATTTTAAATTTAAAAGCACACTTAAATTGTATATAAATGTATTTTCATATAAGTTTTGAAATATAAGCACTTGTTGACTTGTGGATATACCTAAAGTATATTAATACATATATGCACACTTGACAAGTGGCACATTTAATAAAAAAATAAATTTAAAGTTGAAATATTAATTTTTTATTTAGAAATATAGCCTAGAAATGAGGGATTTATGCAAAAGCATGATGTTGATGAATTTATGGAGTCTACCAATATTCAAAATTTTAGACTTGATGATACGCTATTAGCAAATGCCTACGAGCATGCTCAAATTCAAAATAAAGCCAAAGCAAAATCTGCTCTTGCACTTCATTTTGTGGTGGAAGAGGAATATCGCTCGCGTTATTCGATTGAAACGAAAGGGGCCTTTGTTCTTGAAGATGAAAAACTATCTCGTGAGCTTTCATTTTTTATTATAGATGAAACTTTCAATTCGCCTGCTTTGTTTATAGCTGCAATTATGCCCGCCCTGTTTGCAAAAAATACCGTAGGTATAATTTTCAAATTCGAACCTAGTGCTGATATTTTACTTTGTTGTGAAATTATGGGGCTAGAGCATACCTTCTTAGTTTCAGATAATGCTCAAATTGAAAAGCTTCTTGTTGAAGCTAAAAAATCTTTTGTAAACTTTGTATGCGTAATACTAGGCGAAGACGATAGCCTATTTAACACGCTTTACCTAAACGCTATACGCTATACTTCTTATGACTATATACCTAATATATTAGCACAAAAAGACTCAACTTCTTTTCAAATTGCTTACCCAAATTCTCCAATTTATTTTGATATATCGGAAATTCCAGCGGAAATTGAAGTAGATATTGTTGCAGATTCTTGCAATGCTTCCGACTATCTTCCCTATGAATTTATTTCAATTGGTGAAGGTTTAGAGTGGTTTACTGAAATTCTATTCCCTATTGACTTCTTTTTAATCAACAAGCGTTCGTATAACTTTGCGGAGTAAATAATGACATCTACCTTACAAGATATCAGAAATATTGGTGTTATAGCTCATATTGATGCAGGAAAAACAACATTAACTGAAAGAATGTTATTCTACACACAAAAAATTCATAGAATGGGTGAAGTGCATAATGGCACTGCTACTATGGATTATATGCCAGAAGAGCAAGAACGCGGAATAACAATTACAGCCGCTTGCACTTCTTGTAATTGGCAAAATTCTTTATTTAATATAATAGATACGCCTGGTCACGTTGATTTTACCATTGAAGTGGAACGCTCTTTACGTGTTTTAGATGGTGCAATAGCTGTTTTTTGTGCTGTTGGTGGGGTAGAGGCTCAATCGGAAACGGTTTGGAGGCAATCAGAACATTTTAGCGTGCCAAAAGTAGTCTTTATAAATAAGGTAGATAGAATAGGTGCAGATTATCAAAAAGTTTTAGAAGAAATTCAAACAAGATTAAAGGCAAATGCTCAATTAATTACAATACCTTATACCTCTGAAAATGGGCAAGAAGGTATTTTGCATTTACTTGATGAAGAAATGCTTTATTTTTCAGAAGAAGACCAAGGGCAAAGCATTGAAAAACTAGAACTTTCTACTATTGATAAAACTTACCTTCAAGAAAAACGCGAATTTATGCTAGAAAAATTAGCTGAAGCTGATGAAGAATTTTTAGAACTTTACCTTAGCGAAAACTATACGAAAGAAGATATTTATAAAGCTATGCGTAGCTCAACATTAAATAGAACTTTTATACCAGTTTTTACAGGTTCAGCATTAAAAAATTATGGAGTGCAACCTTTACTAGACGGCATTATAGAATTTTTACCTTCACCGCTTGAAAAGAAAATTACTGCTCATAACCCAAAAACTGGGCAAGAAGTGCCTTTAAAAGCAGATATGAAAGAACCTTTTACAGCTTTAGTTTTTAAAGTAATGTATCAAGATAGTAGAAAGTTGGCCTTTTTGCGTATATATTCTGGTAGTTTAGAAGAGGGTGATAGTCTTTATAATGTTACATTAAACGATAGTAAAGATAAGGCTATGCGTTTATTTTCTTTGCATGCCGATAGCCAAGATGCGTTAAATAATGCAAGTGGTGGTGAAATAATTGGTGTATTTGGGCTAAAATCAGCTCGCACGGGCGATACTTTTACAAAAAATGAAGAAATTATTTTAGAAAATGTAAATAATTATCAACCCGTTCTTACGCTTGCCCTAGAACCAAGAAATAGTGAAGATAGCAAAATAATAGCTACTGCACTAGAAAAATATATTGAAGAAGACCCTACTTTGCACTTCAACCTTGAAGAAGCAACAGGGCATTTTATAGTTTCAGGTATGGGCGAATTACACTTAGAAATTTTACTTGAAAAGCTAAAGCGTGAATATAAAGTTGAACCACGTTCAGGGCAACCACAAGTCATATATAAAGAATTTATTACATCATCTGCTACAGCTTCTGAAATTTTTGATAAAGAATTAGGCACAATACAGCATTATGGGAATGTTTCTATTTCAATTGAGCCTTATAAAAATGATAAGGCAGAAAATTTAATCCGCTTTGCTTTTGATACGGCAACGCTTTCACAATCTATATTAGATAATGCGTATGAAGCGGCTGAAAATGCATTGTCTTACTCACAGCAAGGCTATCAACTTCAAGAAATTTTGCTTGAAATTACACATATTGAAAAGAATGATAAAAATACACCTGCTGGTGTACAAATGGCTATTAATCATGCTTTGAAATCTGCACTTGAAAAAGTGAAAATTTCACGCTCTGAACCAATTATGAAGGTTGAAATAACTGCACCAGAAGAATTTATAGGAAATAGTATTTCTATATTATCGCAAGCAGGCGGAAAAATTGAAAATATGCTTGATGCTAATTTAGATACTACAGGAATTTCTATTAAAAAAATTCAAGGTAAAGCACCTCTATCTCAACTATTTGGTTTTGCTACAACTTTACGTTCAGCAACACAAGGGCGTGCCTCGCTTATAATGCAGTTCGATTCTTTTGGTAGTTTAGATTGATTTATAATAAAAGATAATTAGATTTTCAAAATATAATCATATTAGCATGCAAGTATCAGTTTAAAATCATTAATTTTCTTCCTTGATTTTTTTAATAAAAAGGGTTAGTTAACGATTAATGTAAGTTGGAGAACTGTATGATAGATAGACATGATGATGTTGACGGAATTATTGAAGATCAAGAAATTCTTGCAAGTGAAGAATTTAGCCAAATGCCTAGCGAAGAATTGCTAAGTGTTTGGGAACATACGCAGAATATGGAAATGGACTTACGTTCTCGCTTTGGTAATTATGTAATGCTTGCCCCTGATTATGAAAAAATGATTGTAAATGAATTACATAGTCGTTTGCTAAATAATACGCTTCAATTGTCTTTGCCTAAGTTTGAAAAAAAGAAAATGAAACGCCCACGCCAAAAGCGTATTTGCCCATCGCCGAAGTTTTCAAGGGGATAGTATGCAGTCTTCTGTTGTGCCAAGTAAAAATTCTTCAAAATTAAATGTAGTACAACAGATTAAAGCGTCTGCTGGTTCTGGCAAAACGCATAGTATTATTAACATTTTATTAAATTTATTTAATCAAGATAGTGCTGATTTAAAGCAAGTTTTTTCTTCAATTCTTGCTATAACTTTTACAAATGCCGCCGCAAGCGATATGAAAAGTAAGCTTATTGCAAGGCTTAAAGCTATTGCGTTAGGCATAAGTGAAGATGATAAAAATATAAATTTACAAAAAAAAGAAGCTATTCAATGTATTGAGGGCTTTATTGCAAACTATACAGCATTAAATATACGCACAATTGATAGCTTTTTATTCTTTATTCTAAGGCAAAGTTCACTAAACTTGCACTTGCCCCCAAGTGTAGAGCCACTATTTAATAGTAACGATTTTTTTACTCCGCTACTAGATGAACTTGCCCTTGCCTCACTTGATAATAATTTAGACTTAGAAAGTGGTGCAT
>CAYJFV010000027.1:0-11506 GCA_964369275.1 uncultured Desulfovibrionaceae bacterium | reverse complement strand
CCCGCGTTACAAAACTAAATTTTTTTAAAAATTTTTTTTGTTGCCCTCCCCCTCTCATTAATCTACAAAAAACTTTTATTTTTTGGTAAATGTCCAAACGCCTTCCCATTCTTCTGGTGGTTCTTGTGCTAGGATTTGCGAACGTTCGTAGAAGGTTTGGTAGTATACTATTTGTGGGAAGTCTTCTGCTAGTGATTTGAAGTGTATTTCAGCATTTTTGAAGTCGCCGATGTTATACTCATGTCTTGCTTCATAGAAGCGTTTTAGTTCTTCGAACTGGTTTATGTATTCTTCTTTTTCGTAGGGGAAGCATATTTCGACGGGTTCGGTTTTACCTTTAACTCGAATAAAGTCTATTGGCAGGAACACGAGATCTGGAGCGGGTTCAATTTTACTTGTTGTAAACATTGCTGTTTGGGTAGTATTGGGGTTATTTTGTGATATTTCTAGGCAAGATTGTGCAGTGGTTAGGCTTATAACGGTTTTCACGCCGTAGGTAGAGCAAAGTGATTCTAGGCGTGAGGTAAGGTTTACGGTATCGCCAATGCAGGTATAGTCGAGTAATTCTTCGCTACCCATGTTACCCACGTACACTTTACCGGTGTGTAAGCCAGCTCCCATTCTTAGGCTAATGCCAAATTCTGCTTCAAGTTCTACGTTGAGTTTGAGTAGTGCTTTTTGCATATTTAGGCTAGTGAGTACGGCATTTAGTTGGTGATTTTCAACGTCGAGTGGGGCGTTCCAAAAAGCCATGATAGCATCGCCTATGAATTTATCGACGGTACCTTGTGTTTCTTGAATAAGGCTTGTCATAGGGGTGAAGTATCTATTTAGTACGCCCACAACGTTTTGCGGTTCAAGTTTTTCTGAGAGGGTAGTGAAGCCACGCAAGTCGGTGAACATAAGGGTTACTTCACGTTCTTCACCGGTAAGAACAACCTCACCTGATTCAGAAATTTGTTTAACCATTTCTGGTGAAACGTAACGGCTAAATGCCTTACGTAATTGTCTTTTTTGTTTAGATTCTTGCCAAAAGCGAACGGCAAGCAGGGCTATCATTATAGCACCGACGGTAAATAGGGTATAGAGTGGTGATATAAATATTCCTTGAGTGCTGAACAAGTGCCATGTAGAGCCTAGGGAAGCACCGCTAAGGATAAAGAGTGAGGGAACGTAGACTAAGGCAGGTGCTAGCCCGAATATAAGAACGGAGATAATACCAATAGCTACAATTGCAGAAAGCTGTACTAGTGGCGACCAAAGGGGTAGGCTTATTGAACGCCCAGTAAGGATAGCGTCTACTACTGTAGCATGGCTTTCTACCCCTGGGTAGATAGGGTCGAAGGGGGTAGCACGAATATCTAAAAGGCCTGGTGCTGATGTACCTATAAGTAGAACACGCCCCGCAAGTTCTTCTGGCCCGAGGGTGCCGTCTAGCACATCTTTAGCACTGAAATATGGGTATACGCCTCTACCGCCTCTGAAGGGGAGGTAAAAAAGCCCTGATGGTGAAACAGGAATACGGTATTTGCCAACGTGAATGGCAGCTAAACCGTAGGGGCCACCTTCTAGGGCGAAAGTGTTTACGCCTAAGCCACGCATAAGCGAGCGTAAACCAAGAGAGGCAAAAACGCGATCTTCCACTTGTATTACGAGTGGAATAGCACGTACTATGCCGTCTGGGTCAGGTGCAACGTTTAGCGAGGCAACGGGGGCTACTTGGTAGAGGATAGATAGGGGAAGAGAAACGCCTTTACCTGTAGTCATAAAAGTTTTTGGTTCTAGTGCATTTGCTGGTATTCGTTCTAAAATACCGTCGTAGTGGGGTAAATCTTCGGGGATAGAATTTAGTGTAGCACTAAAATTTGCTTCATTTTCGGTTGGGTTGTCGAAGTTTACGTAGAAACCTAGAATTGTGGGGGTTTGGTAGATTATGTTGGCAAGAAGCATATCGTTATCGGCAAGGGATTGCGGTAAGCCTGTAAAGCCAATATCAACGCCAAAGCTTTCGTTTAGGGTTTCTTGAATGACAACGGGAGAAGTTCTATCGGGTTCGGCAAAAATTATATCGAGTCCGATAGAGGCGGCACCGTTTTCGTAAAGTTTACGAATAAGGTCGGCTATGAGGTGACGTGGCCAAGGCCATTGTCCATAGGCGTTAAGGCTTGGTTCGTCGATATCGATAATGGCAGGAGTTGGCGAGGGTTCGCCCCCAGCGTTTGCACGAAGGTAGATATCATAAATTTGCCTATCGGCTTGGCGTATGATGTAGGGTTGATATACATAGAAGGCAAGAACTAGAAAATTTATGAATAGCCCTGCAAGAATAAGAACTATTCTATTTTTAGTGGTAGCACTTAGGTTTTGGAACATATAATTATCCTTTAGTATTTAGGTATATGTTATTGTTCAGTAAAGGCACGGTTACTTACGCGAATGAATGGTTTTAGCAAGTAATCTAGTATACTTTTTTTACCTGTTACTATATCTATTTCGGCTTGCATACCAGCAATTATTGGCAGTTGTCTTCCTTGATATTCAAGGTAATTGTTTTTTGTACTAACATTTACAATATAGTATATTTGTCCTTGGTTGTCTTCTAAGGTGTCGGCACTGATATGTTCTACAGTTGCTTCAACAGAGCCATAGGTTGCAAAATCGTAGGCGGTAAGGCGTACAGTAGCAGGAAGCCCAACGCTAAGAAAGCCAATATCCGCGGGGCTGAATTTTGCTTCAATAATTAGGCTATCGTCAAGTGGTACAACGTCCATAATGGTTGCACCAGGTTGTACAACACCGCCTAAGGTGGTTTGATAAATTCGCCTTACAGTACCATTTACTGGTGAAATAAGTTCGGTACGCCTTACTTTATCAATACCAGCTTTTAGAAGTTCGTTTACAGAAACTAATTGAGCTTCAATTTCGCCAAGTTCTGTGCTGTATTCAAGAATTAAGTCGGCTCTGAATTGAGTAAGCTTTTCTTGCTGTTCTTGAATTTCTAATTCAAGGCGTGGAAGCTGAAATTCTAAAGCAAGTATATCAGATTGAATTTTTTGAACATTTTGTTCTTGGTTGATAAGGTCAATTTCAGAATAGGCCTCAGCTGCAAAGGCTTCTTTAGCTAAATCTCTTTGTTTTGAAGCAAGAACAAGCCTGTCTTTTAATTGTTTTAATTGTATAGTTTCGTCTTGTAGTTCATTTCTTAGTGATTCTAGTTGCAACTGTAGAATATTAGCTTCTGCATCGCTTTGGTCTTTTGTGGCTTTAAAAATATTGTTATGCCTGTCTACTAAGGATTTGTTAGCACGTACTTCTTCTGGGTATACAGGTACAGCATTGTCAATAAGAGCTTGTAGGCGTGCAATACTTGCTTGATAGTTCAAGCTTCTTTCCGCTGCTTCACGGTATTGACTTATAGCAGTAGTATTTTCAATTCTTGCTAATACAGTGCCAACTTGAACTAATTCACCCTCTTGCACTAGTATTTCTTGAATAATACCGCCTTCAAGGTTTTGAATTTGTTGTATCCTTTGTGAGGGTACAACTTGCCCTGAACCGCGTACAATGCTATCAATCTGGGCAAAGTACGCCCATATAAGTAGGGTACAAAGCCCGAAGAACACTATCCAAACAATGCGTACCGAGCGTAGTTTTGCACCGCGAATTTGTGCTTGAACCCTTACATTATCTTTATATTCTTTTTCATTTTCTGGGCTTTCAAGAGTTGGTGATTTAAGCGAAGTAAAAATTTCAGAAAAAACATATTTTATTTTGCCAAAGAAAGAGTGTTTTTTCTTTTCTTCTTCTATTTTTTCTTCTACTGCTTGCTCTTGTTCTTTCGCTATTTCATCACTTGAGTAAAGTTTACCAATAAGGGCTTGATTTAGCTGAGTAACTTCACTAGTAGAGGCTACCTGAACATCAAGTTCATTATTGTTTTCTTCAAGAATAGAGCTTGCTTCTTCAATAGCTTGTTCTTGTATATCTTTTAAATTTTTAGCCATTTTTTTTCACCAATTCGCTTATAGGGGCATCTTGAAGAACGCGACCGTCTTGCATAATAACAGCCCTATGGGTAAGATCAAGTAGGGAAGTTCTATGTGTAAGTAGAATAAGAGTTTTGCCTTCAAAGTACTTGTGTAGGCGTACTTTTAGGTTGTGCTCGCTTTGTAAATCTAGGTTACTTGAGGGTTCATCTAGTATAATAGTATCGGGGTTGCCTGCTAAGGCTCTTGCTAGGGCTATTGCTTGAGCTTGCCCGCCTGAGAAGCCAACAGAATGTTCACCTACGGGCATATCAAGCCCTAGTGGGTGTTTAGAAGCAAAGTCCATAATGCCACAAAGCTGTGCAAGTTCCATAATTGCTTCTTCTGTGCAAGGCACATCGTCTGGCCAAGCGTCTACGATATTAGAGCGTATGGTGCCGCTAAAAAGGACTATTTGTTGTGGTAAAAAGCCAATATTTTTGCGTAAAGTATTCATTGGGGCGTGTTTCATGTTGATACTACCGTATAAGGCTTGCCCTTCGGTTGGTAGGTAAAGACCGCCAAGAATACGAGCTAGGGTAGACTTACCAGAACCACTTGCACCTAAAATTGCTACACGTTCACCTTTACGTATACGTAAATTTATGTTTACTAAGGCACTTTCAGCACTGTTAGGGTAGTGGAAGTTTACATTTTCTAAAATGATATCCACATTTTTACTTGTACGTTTTTTTTCAGGGCTTGCATTAATAATTTGCATGCCGTGTAAAATATTGTCTTCCTCTTCTTCAATTTTTTTATTTTCACTTACTTCATTATCTTGTTCGCGTGGAAGTGCCATAAGCTTATCTAGCGATTTAAAGCCAATGCGGGCTTTATGTAAATTACCAAGCACGCCTATTAAATTCATTAGCGGTGCCATACAACGCCCAAGTAAAATAATAGTTGCAATTAATCCACCCATTGTAAGTGTGCCTTTATCAATAAGGTATACACCTGTTAGAATAACGGCAATGGTCAGGAAGTTGCTCATAAAATTGTTGAAGTTTGAAACAATAAAAGTTACAGCTTTTAGGCTTAGAGCAGATTGTGCAGATTTATCAACAGCTAAATCCCACCTTTTAATCATAGCATTTGAAAGGCGTGTTGCTTTAATTGTTTCAAAGCCAGCTGCAATTTCACCTAATAAGGCGTTTTTACGCATGCTAATTTTTGTTTGTTTTTGTGCTGAACGTTCGAAGGGAATTTGCACAGCTAGGTTGAATGCAATAAGAATAGGAATAACAATAAGTGGCACAAACACAAGCCAGCCACCTAGCATAAAAATAATACCTAGAAATAGAATAATAAAAGGAAAATCTAATAAAGCTATAAGAGTAGCAGAACTTAGAAAGCTTTGCACATATTCAACTTCGCGGTTAATTGACCAAAGCCCACCAACAGAACGCACAGGATTAATATCAAGGCGAATATCCATAACGGTATCCATAAAAGAACCCATTAAAAGCACATCGGCATTTCTTCCTGCTGTTTCAACAAAATAAGCACGTACAGTGCGTAAAATGAAATCTAAAATAAGCACTATTGACACACCAAAGGCAAGTACCCACAGGCTTTCAAAGGCACTATTAGGAATAATTCTATCGTATACATTCATAACAAATATTGGCATAGCAAGTGCAAAAATATTAATCATAAATGAGGCAATGGCTACATGCCCATATAGCCTTGAATAGTGTTTCAAAACACCCCAAAACCAGTGTTTTTTATTGCTATTATTTTGTGAAGTTTCCACGTTACCTCTTCTATATTTGCTAGAATGTATTTCTAAATTAATTCTTTTGTTTTTTTAACATAATTTTTTATTTTTTACAAATATATTTATTATGTTATAATATGCTGATATTATAATAAAACTTAAATTAGTATGGGCAGTTTTATACTGCCCATAAATATATTTTATATGCTAAAACATTAAACTAGTGCTACAGTAATACCATCAGTATACAATCTAATATCAGGATTAGATTCATACTGGTATGCATCATCTGCAAAGCTCCATTTAGAATCGTCAAGTTGAATATCGCCATTATCTAAAAAAGTTACACCAAGTTCAGAGGCTAGGCTTTCTTTTGTAAAGCTTTTCATAAATTCTGGTGATGCACTAGTGTCGTTATAGTGAAGAAAAGCTTCAAAGCCGTTATCATCATACGCATCGCTATTATCGCTTATAGAAATAAGTAAGTCTTTACCTTCACCACCTTGTATTTCGCCCGCAATAGGATCACCGTTTGCTTGTAATATTAGAATATCATTTCCATCACCTAAGTTTACGATTGATGAAGTAAATACATTGAGGTTAGCAAAGTCATTTCCATCACCAGTATTTATAGTAGTAAATTTAGTGCCAGAGTTCGCTACAATAATTGTATCATTACCGCTACCCATATCAATCTCGGTTCTACTAGATATGCTAGTAATATCTAGTCTATCATTTCCGTCTTCAGTGTTAATGCTTGCTGAACCGCCTCCTATGTTTATTGATGTAATTGATATAACATCATCACCCGAGCCAGCAAGAATTGTACTTGATTCTTCTATAAGAGCCGCTAGTTTTATTGTATCATTTCCGCTTCCTGCGTTAATTGTAGTTCCTACAATAGCACCTACATCCATGGTATCATTGCCATCGCCTAAGTTAAAAGTGGCATTGTAGCTAGATACTAAAGGTGGATTATAAAAATCGTCATAGTTATTGTGTTCTGTACGGATGTATATTGTATCATCGCCAGCACCTGTATTAACATTTGTATTTACTACATTTGCATAAACAAATACACTACCGGATATTTGTTGGTACTTTGTATAATCGTATGCAACATTGGTATAACTACCATTATTATATGTAGCACCTAAAACAATTCTATCGTTACCGCTACCAGTATTTAGGTTCGTATATGGCTCATTTTCGGTTGGAGCGGATGATGGAAAACTTCCACCTACACCGATAGGTTCACTAGAAGTGCTATTATAAATTTCAAAGCCTTGAATAAGAAAATCTTGTGTAGCATTAGCCATATCGCTTGAGGTGTATTGTAAACCGTCGCTGTCAGTTAAATTTCCGCCAAGGTATCTTGTAAAAGATATTTCAGTAGGGCCTTGTTCAGTATTACCTGCAAGTTCTGGTTTTACAATTGCATTATTAGCATTTGCTTGTAATTGATTTAAATTATTATTTGCATTTTCTGGTGTAACTACAACTACATTTATGCCTATTTCTTCTAATGATTCTAAAATATCTTCAAGGTCTTCATCTTCGCTTGCAACAATAATAATTGTTGGGGCTTGCCCTTGTTCTAAGTTTTCAGGTGCATTTTCAATAGCATCTTTTTGTGCATTATCAGCATTTTGTTGTGCGTTATCACTTTCGCTGTTATTATCGTCGTTATTTTCTTGGTTTTCTTCTTCTTTTTGCTTTTCTACTTCTGTAGTAACTGTTTGTACCGATTGCCATTGCCCTTGCTGTTCAGGGCTTTGTGGAATATCTGCACCAAGAGTTGGGGCAAGAACAGAAATAACGCTATTCATTTGTTCTAAAGTAACCGACTGTAAATCAGTAGGGCTAGCAGAATTTTGTGTAAATTGAGTTACTTGTAATGGATCTGAAAGTGAAACGCTACTTCCGTCTTTACCTTGTACAAGCATAATACTGCCGTTTGAAATAAATAAAACAGCATGTGTTTCTGATTCAGTAGTAGGGTCAACAGTATTTAAAAATTCTGTACCACGAATACCCACAGTAGCACGCGGAGTAATAACTTCAAATGCTTCTGGGTTTAGTTTTACAATTTCACCTGTTACAGTACGCACAGCACCTTGTGTTAAATCCATAACAAAAGATGGGGCATCGTCGCCAGCACCAAATTCATAATCGGTAAGCGTGAACTTAGTGTTTGGTGCAACGCGTGATTTTGTACCATCGCGGTATAAAATATCGGCAGTTGTATCTTCTCCAGTAATAATTACATCTGTTTCATAAATAGGATCGTTTATTTTTAGTTCAATTTGTTCACCATTTCTTTGGGCAAAAATAGGGCCTGTAGTATCAAATACTTTTCCTTCAATAGTGCTATTTGCTAATGTAGACATAATAGTTTCCTTATATTTAAGTGTGCAAAGTATAGTGCCAACTTTTTTGTGTTTTAAAATATATAGTATGAATTTTGCAAATTACATGCCATAATTCAAATTAATATATTATTGCATTTGTACATTTTTATTTATGCTGCCAAAGAAAAATAAGGCAGAATGTAGCGTATAAAAAACAACTACTAAATTAACTATAATTCTTTTTACTAAAAAAGTCAAATATATGATATTATATAAAAAATTGTTTTATGAATTATGGATTTCTGAAATATTTACTAATAGTTCAGAAATCCACTATTTCGATATTAAACTATTAAGTTTGGTATTGTTACGCTTGCAAAAGCATTACTATCTAATTCTGTAATAGTTTGCCCGTCTTCAAAGTATAGGCGTAAGCCATTATTATTTTCAATATAATACATGCCTTCGTTTTCAGTGTCTTGTATTTTATTATCTAAATCAGTCCAATCATCATTTTTGATATAAATGACATTATTATCTAATTTAATACCTGCATCGCTGGCTAATTCATTAAAAGAATAAATATTGTATGCAATTTCTTGCTCGGTAGGATTATCAAAGGTAAGAATAGCTTCAAAGCCTGCTTCCGCACCGTCATACAGGTTTTGATTCATAATAAATAAATCGGTACCAGCATTATCACTATTATATATATCTGTAGTAGTGCCGTGTGAAATGTTTAATATGTCATTTCCTGCACCAAGAGTAATTTCAATATTATCTGATGTACCATCATAAAAAACAACATCATGTTCAGCACCTGCATCAACATAAACAGTGTTATCACCTATTACCTCGCCAAGTGCAATATAATCGTTTGAAGCACCAGTATTTATTTGGGTTGCCCCATCACCTGAAGCACTAAGTGAATTTATATTGACGTAGTCAGCCCCTCTGTTTGTTTCGATTGTACTATCATATATGCTTTCTATGTATAAAATGTCAGAACCGTTTGAACCACTACCAGAATTATCAGTAAGAATAGTAGAGTTGCTAAGTTCATTTATATCAAATCGGAAGTTTCCTGTACCAAGTGCAGTAATATTAGATGAATTGATAGTAGAAGAGTTGGCTGATATATAATTGTTACCACCACCGCCATTAATAGTTATATTTGAAGAATCAACATTGTGATTGAAATTAACGTAATCAGCACCATCACCTAAGTTAAGCTCTAAATTAATTCCAACTTCTGTATTGAAGTTTATAGTATCACTTCCACTGGTTGTAGTGGCAGTATACTTAATTACATCAGAAGCAATACTATTTACATTAATAGTATTATTACCACTATTAGTAATGTTTGTTGAAGCATAACTGTTATTTATATTTGCATTCACCGTAACATTACCAGAACTTGCCACATTAAGGGTTGATGCATTTTGGTTTACAGTGTCGTTACCGCTTCCAAGGTTTACACCTTCAGTTATATCAGTGTATGTAGTAAAAACGTCGTCGCCTTCACCTAAATTAATAAAACTGGCAGTAAGTTCAATACCTGGGTTCAAGGTTACGGTATCATTCCCGCTACCCATATTAATTGTTGAAACATATACGTTAGGTGAGTTTGATTCACTTGCACCTTTTGAAATTATTAAAGCGTCGTTTCCATCGCCCATATCAATTTCTGAGTTATCGAGTGCATATTGATTATTTGCAGGCGAAATTGGGTTATGATTTATATAAATAGTATCATCACCGCTACCAGTATTAATAACAGCTTCTTTTACGCTAACATTGTACGCCTGACTAAGAGCACCGTATTGAGTATAGCTATGTTCTAAAGGGTTATATGAGCCATTTTCATAGCTTGCACCAAGTGTAATTCTATCATTTCCGCTACCTGTTGTAATTGTAGGTGATTCCGCATCGCCAATAATTTCAAAACCTGTAAGGTATAAGTTTTCAGAACTTGCTGCCATATCTGCATTAGTATACATTTTTCCAGTAGAATCAGTAAAGTTTCCACCATTATATAAACTAAAAGAAATTTCAACGCCATCAGATACAGAGCTTGAACTTGAGCTTGAAGTTGTTTCTTCTGGCTTTTCAAAAGCATTATGCGAATTTGCAATAAGTTGATTTAAATTTTCGTTAGCATCTTGCGGGCGAACAACTACAACTTCATAGCCTTCTTCTGCTAAAGTTTCAAGAATATCTGATATTTGCCCTTGTTCTTCTTCTGAAACAACAAGTAAAATAGTTTGTGCTTCGCCTTGTTCTAAATTTTCAGGGGCATTTGCTAAAGCTTCCTCAGCGGCACTTTCTGCTTGAGTTTGTGCTTCTTGGCTTTCTTGACTTTGTTGGTCTTCTTGTTGTTCTTGTTCGTTTTGCTTTTCCTGCTCGTTTTTTTCATCATCATCAGAAACGATAGGAGCAACTTTAGTCCATTGTCCTTGCTGTGCAGGGTTTTGCGGAATATCGCCACCAATAGTTGAAGCAATTGTATTAATTACGCTTTCCATTTGTGCAGGCGAAATTGTTTGAACAGGACTAGAAGTTAAGCTATTGTTAGAAAATCTTGTAACTTGCAAGGGTTGGTTTAGTGACAAGCTGTTTCCTTGCGTATCAGTAACAAGCATAATACTGCCGTTTGAAATAAATAAAACAGCATGTGTTTCATCGCCTGTTGTAGAGTCTACCGAGTTAATAAATTCAGTACCACGAATACCCGCAGTAGCACGCGGTGTAATAACTTCAAAACCTTCTGGGTTTAGCTTTACAATTTCACCAGTTGCAGTACGTACAGCACCTTGAGCTAAATCCATAATAAAAGAAGGTGCATCATCGTTTGGCCCAAATTCATAGTCGGTAAGCGTAAACTTAGTGTTAGGGGCAACGCGTGATTTTGTACCGTCGCGGTATACAATATCAGTAGTAGTATTTTCATCAGTTATAATAATATCTGATTCATAGATAGGGTCGTCAACTTGTAGTTGAATACGTTCACCATTACGTTCGGCAAAAACTGGACCGTTAGTATCTAAAATTCTACCTTCGATTGTGGCATTTACTATAGAAGCCATAATATCTCCGTGAGAGCAATACCTTATTACTTATGGGATTTAATAATAATTCGAAAAAGAGTAAGTAGGGATTATTGCATATTATTTATACTGCCTACAAAAAAATAAGACAGGCTATAGCGTGAAAAAAAACTCCGCTACAAAAGAAATATAATATTTCTAGTAAAAGATGTCAAGCATATTTGTTTTTTATGTATAAGGTGTTGAAAATATAATTAAATTTTTAAATTATTTTTTAAAAAAATATAAATAAGTTCATGTTCCTTTGGTTTTTTATTTACTGCATGAACAGTTTTACTTGTTCTATGCGTATTTGATTTTTTG
>CAYJFV010000026.1:0-11629 GCA_964369275.1 uncultured Desulfovibrionaceae bacterium | reverse complement strand
GACGTGGGTTCTTAGGGAATTGACCTTCCCTAAGCCGCCGGAGGCATAAAAAAAATAGAATTAACACGATGAAATCAAGCATCAAACAAAGCTTTTCTTGACAGTTTCTAGACTTTATGTAAAAATCTTCAAAAGAAGTTCTATCTTTTTAACAAAGGAAAGCAAATGGCAAAACGAGTAAAAACTGCATCACGCAGAAGTATGATAAAAGCAGAAAATCAAGAAATTGCACAAAGCGTAAATGCTGATAATGCTTCACATATTTCTGTTTTGAAAGAAGAGTGTCTTGATGCGTTGAACATTCGTGAAAATTGCTTTTACCTTGATGGAACGCTTGGTTTAGCTGGTCATAGTAAAGCAATACTTGACAGGGTGCAGGGCAAAGCTCATTTACTAGGGCTTGATAGAGATTTAGACGCAATTGCCCGTGCTACTGAAAATTTAGAAATATACAAAAAATCTGTACACATAGCACATACTCCTTATGCTGAATTTGATATAATTATGGAAGAAATTGGCTGGAAAAAGCTTGATGGTGTTTTACTAGATTTAGGTGTTTCTTCTTTGCAATTAGATGTTGCTGAGCGTGGTTTTTCTTATAATTCTGATGCTCCACTTGATATGAGAATGGATATTTCTGGCAATGATGAAAGTGCTGAACATTTTGTAAACAAGGCAGATTTTCAAACACTTAGAAATGTTATTGCTGAATATGGGGAAGACCCGCAAGCAGGTAGAATAGCAAGAAATATTATTGAATACCGTGAAACTAAGCAAATAAAAACAACTAAAGAATTGGCTGATGTTGTGTGGAATGCCTACCCTGCAAAGTGGCGAAGCACTGCACGTAATCACCCTGCTACACGTACTTTCCAAGCAATAAGAATGAAAGTTAACGCAGAATTGCAACAGCTTGAAACATTTCTTAAAAAGCTACTACCCTACTTAAATACTGGTGCAAGAGTAGCCATTATTTCTTTCCACTCTTTGGAAGATCGTATAGTAAAGCATACTTTTAGAACTTGGGCAACGGATTGTTTATGCTCTAAAAGCTTGCCAGTATGCGTATGTAAACACACAGCGGAAGTTCGTTTGCTTACTAAAAAGCCAATTTTACCAAGTGAAATTGAAATGCGTGCTAACCCGCGTGCTTCAAGTGCAAAATTACGCGTTGTTGAGTGCGTATTATAAGGATTTTTTATGAAAAAAGTATTTGCCATAAAGGAACTATCTAACCCTGCTGGTGCATGGTTTTTAGCTATACTTATTTCTTTATTATTTTCAGGAATTTTAACGCATTTTGCGATATATATAAATATGGCTCACAATGATATTTTATTTGAAATTCGTAATATTCAACGTGAACTTGATGAAAAGAACTCGCTTTTATCAAAGCTTGAAGTAGAACATTCAAGGCTACTTTCCCCTTACGTTCTTGAGCAAAGAGCGGAAGAATTAGGCATGGGTATTCCTAAATCTGGGCAAATTCGTAGGCTAGATCCTTACGCAATTGAAAGTGAAGAAGAAGCTGGTAATAATTTCATTTTACAAAACAGTAATTAGTTCAAATAATTCTCTCAAATAACATAGGTATACTCTATGAAAAAAAATGTAAAAAATGCACCAAAAGTAAGCTATAAGAAAACACGCTTTGATGTACCTAAACTATTTGCAAAAATAGGCTTTAACATTCCAAAAACAGGTAAAAACACAAGGTTTTACTACGCCGCAATACTTTTTTTATGTGGTTGGAGTTTGCTTTGGTTCCGCACCTTTTACATTCAAATAATTCTTGGCCCTTCCTATGCGGCAGAAGCGATAGATCAACATACTTATACCGAAATGGTAGAAGCAAGGCGTGGCACAATTTATGATAGAAATGGGCAAGTTCTTGCTCAAAGTATTGAAGCTCGTTCTGTTTATGCAAACCCAAGGGCTATGGAAGATCCTTTTACAGTAGCCACTGAATTAGCAAAAATAATGGAAATGGATGAAGAAAAACTTCGTGAATTATTTTTGCGTGATAAAGCTTTTGTTTGGGTACAGCGTAAAGTTGATGATGCAACAGCAAAGGCCGTACAAGATGCTAAACTTCAAGGTATAAGCCTTTCACGCGAATTTGATAGAATTTACCCTCAGCAACATTTAGCAGGGCAATTACTTGGTTTTGTTGGTTTAGATAATACTGGTTTAGAAGGAATAGAGCGTTCTTTCAATGAAAGCCTAGCTGGTGAAGATCATAAAAGATTAGTTTACCGCGATGGTGAGGGCCGTAGATATTATATGCAAAATGAAGGTGTTCCTAAAGGTGAAGATTTACATTTAACTATCGACGGGCAAATTCAATATATAGCAGAAGAAGTTATAGCAAAAGCGGCTCAAGATGTGCAGGCAAAATGGGGCGGTGTGCTTATAGCGGAAGTTGAAACAGGCGATATTCTTGCTTGGGCTCAATATCCATTTTTTAATCCTAATACTTTCCGCTCTTCCTCACCAGAAATTTACAGAAACCGTATAGCTTCTGATGCACTTGAACCTGGTTCAACAATGAAAGCTTTCCCTGTGGCGGCGGCTCTTGAAGAGGGTATTATTGAACCAGATACCGAATACTTTAATGAAAATGGCGTGTGGGAAACGGATAATATCGTTATAGGTGACGATGGCAGAAGCTATGGAAATTTACCAGTAAATAAAATTATACGCTATTCAAGTAACATTGGTGTTGCAAAAATTGGTTTAGATTTAGGAAAAGAAACATATTATCAATATCTTACAGACTTAGGCTTTGGCTCTCGCACTAATGTTGGAGTGGGCGAAAGTAAGGGTATTTTGCGTACTCCAAATGAATGGAGTAAGGTAGATTTAATGAGTGCTTCTTTCGGGCAAAGTGTTGCTGTAACAGGCTTACAGATGACTCAAGCATATCTAACATTAGCAAATAATGGTATTTTCAAGCCATTAAATCTTATACAAAATGATGATGCAGAAGCACCTAAAAACGAAAAAAGAATTTTTTCAGCCTCTACCACGCATGAAATAATGTCTATGCTTGAAGAAGTGGTTGAGATGGACGGTACAGGAAAAAGAGCAAGGGTAACTGGCGTTCGCGTTGCGGGCAAAACGGGTACTGCACAAAAAGCTAAAGAAATTTCAGGCGGTTATGGTGATGGGCGTTTTGCTTCCTTTACAGGCATAATTCCAGCCGATAATCCACGCTATGTAATTATTATTATGCTTGATGAACCACAAACATCGCAATACGGTGGTACAATTGCGGCACCTGTTTTTCAAGAAGTGGCTTCACGCGTGCTATCTTATGGCGGTTATCTTCCAGATGTAACTTTTGAAGAAAATACTAGAATTGCAAAAAGTAATGAAGAACGCTATTCAAGTGTAAAAATTAATACTCCAAAACAACTTACTGAATACCCTGATTTAATTGGCGTTAACCTAAGAAGAGCTTTAGAAGTTCTTATGCCACTAGGTATTGAACCAGAAATTCGAGGGCAAGGATTAAATGTATTATATCAATTCCCTGCACCAAAAACTCCACTTCCTTTAGTCGATGCGGCGGGTAACCCCATACCTACAGTAATATGGCTTTCAGAAGAAGAAAATATGGAAGTAGAGAAAAGCGAAGAAAATCAACAAATATCTTTACAGCAACCTTAAACAAAAGAGTAGAATATGAAAATTCAATATACAGATTCTAACGCAAAGTTTAATGCACTTCTTAAAGATGTTCAACAATATGAAATTGTTCTTGATTCACGTAAAGTAAATGAAAACGATATTTTTGTTTCTTTACCAATTCTAGCAAATGATGACAAAGACAAACTTGAAAACCAGCAACTTGTATACATGAAAGCGGCGGCAAAAAATCAAGCTAAATATATTGTATGTGAAACAGCTATAGCAAAGAAATTTATTCAAATATTTCCAATTGCTCAAGCTTTAATTATCGAACAAGTTCACATACTTTTCCTGTTATTGGTGTAACTGGCACAAATGGAAAAACTACACTTGCTTTCTTGCTAAATTTCTTCTTATCACAGCAAAAAAAGAAAATTGCTATGCTTGGTACTGTAGAATATTCTTACCCAAATTTTTCTATGCCCTCCCCACTAACTACGCCCGATTGCGTTTTCTTGCACTCGTTTTTTAATGATGCAAGAAAAGCTAGTGTAGACTATGCAATTATGGAAGTAAGCTCGCACGCACTACAGCAAGAACGCGTTGCAGGCTTAGACTACGATACTGCAATATTTACAAATCTTACGCAAGATCATTTAGATTACCATAACACAATGGAAGATTATTTTGAAGCAAAAGCAAAACTTTTTGCAAGAGCAAATATTCAAATTATCAATGCCGATGATATGTACGGACAAAAGCTTTTAGCAACATACCCTAATGCAATTGCCTATACATTACAAAAAGATATACAATTAGCACATAAAACTTTGTATGGTGAAATTTTATCTTCTAGCCCTAAAGGTTTAGAGCTAAAATTAAATTTTGAAAACAAAGAATATATTTTAAAATCTTTACTTATTGGGCAACATAATGCCTTGAATATTTTGGCTCTTGTAGCTTTTGGTTTATCGCAGGGCTATAGTTTTGAAGATTTTTCTTGCCTTGAGCATTTTACAGGGGTAAGCGGCAGGTTAGAGCGTGTGCTTAATTCACAAAACATTCATGCTTTTGTGGACTATGCACATACTCCTGATGCATTAGTAAATGTATTGCAAGCACTTAGAAATGCAGGCTTTGAAAAAATAGTAACTGTTTTTGGCTGTGGTGGCGATAGGGATAGAACTAAGCGTATTCCTATGGCACAAGCTGTTTCTAGCCTAAGCGATGTAGCAGTACTTACTTCCGATAATCCACGCACAGAAAACCCTAATCAAATTTTAGATGATACGCAAAAAGGGCTTGATACCACAAAAGAATATTACCGCTTTATTGATAGAAAAGAAGCTATTGTATTTGCCTTTAATTATATAAAAAATTTAGATAATAAAGATAATGCAGTTTTACTTATTGCTGGTAAAGGCCATGAAGATTATCAAATTATCGGCACAGAAAAATTCCCTTTCTCTGACCAAGAAATAGTAAAAGGATTATAGCATGCTTTTTTCTGAATTAATAAAATATGCAACAAAAGCAAAACTCCAATTTGCGTACACGCTTGCAAACTCTAAAGAAGCGTCTTCTGCTGATATATTAAAAGAAAACGATGTAGCTTTTAATAAAGCATGGGCTGATAGCCGTGAAATAAAAGAAAATGATTTATTTATTTGTATTCAAGGCGATAATACCGATGGGCATAATTTCATTACAAAAGCTATTGAAAATAAAGCCAGTATAATTGTTGCTAAATTAGATAAATTGCAGGAACTTGATATTCTGCCACTTCCTGTATTCTATCTTGAAAACCCTGAAAAAGACATTATGGCAATTGCACACACAAAAAGAATGGATTTTGAAGGCAAAGTTATTGGAATAACTGGTTCAGCGGGAAAAACTACAACAAAAGAAATACTTTCACAACTTCTTGAAGCTAAAGGCATAGTTGCGAAAAATCATAAAAATTATAATACGCAACTTGGTTTATCTTTATCAATTCTAAATGCAAATAATACAGAAGATTTTTGGACTTTAGAAGCAGGCATTAGCCATGAACACGACATGGACGAAATAGCCGCAATTCTTCGCCCAGATATTGCCCTAGTTCTAAATGCAGGGCTTGCACATGCTGAGGGTTTACCTAAAGGGGCAGCCTACTATAAGTCTAAACTATTTAGATACTTGAAGAATGAAAATTCAAAAGCTATAGCAAGTGCAGATTATGAAGACTTGCTTACTCAAAGTAAAATAAACTATTCAGATACTTTGTATTTTTCTACTAAAGATACAAATTGTTCAATCTATTCAAAATATATAGGAAAAAGCGAACAAAATTCTGCTAAAGGTTTGTATGAACTTACAATAAATAATGAAAAAGCTATAATTGAAGCACCTTTCTTTGGTGAATATGGGGCGGAAAATGTAGCAGCTTTATCAGTAATTTCAACCCTTTGTGGTTTATCTTTAGAAGAAATTAAAGAAGCTTTTGCAAAGGTTAGCCTACCCTCGCAAAGATTTGAAGTACATTTAATTGAAACCATTACTTTAATTGATGATAGTTATAATGCTAACCCTCTTTCCTTTGCACGCATGATTGATGCCGCTGTAGAATACACGAAAGACGCAAAAGGCAATAAAATAAAAGATTTAGTATGCCTTATTGGTTCAATGGGTGAATTAGGAAATGAAGCTATAGAAGCACATAAAGCTTTAGGGGCTTATGTTGCTGATAAAGCTCAAGTTATTTATTATACTGGCAATTTTCAAAATGAATTTGAAGAGGGTTTAGCAAAAAATTCTTTTAGTGGCAAATTGGCCTTTCTTACAAGTCCTGAAGATTTTGCAAACACTTTATATGAACAATCTTTTTCATCTGTTGTATTTTTAGTGAAAGGCTCGCGAGTACATGCCTTAGAAAAGTACACTAAAACAATAAAATCTTTTTATGAGTTAAAATATGTTTTATAATTTACTTGTCCCTTTTAGTCACGACTTTGCGGTATTCAACCTTTTTAGGTATTTAACCTTTAGAGGGGCTGGTGCTATGCTTATGTCTTTACTTATAACTATTATTCTAGGCCCTTATGTTATAAGAACCTTGTATAAAATTGGCTTTGGACAAGCAATACATGAAGATGTAAAAACGCATCAAGCAAAAGCTGGCACACCTACAATGGGGGGCTTGCTGATTGCGTTTAGCGTGGTATTAAGCACTCTTTTATGGGCGAATTTAACAAATATTTACGTGCTTCTTACCCTTTATGTATATGTAGGTTTTAGTTTAGTTGGCTTTATAGATGATTATACAAAAATTCGCGGTAAGCATAATAAAGGAATAAATGCTAAACAAAAAATGTTTGGTTTAGTCTTTGTTGGTGTTACAGCCATGTTTTTACTTCTTAAGTTTACAGCCTATCCTACTGAATTAACAGTTCCATTTTTTAAAAACTTCACACCTAATTTAGAATGGTGGTATATAGCCTTTGGCGTTTTAGTTCTTGTTTCAGCCTCAAATGCAGTAAATATTACAGATGGGCTTGATGGGCTTGCTATAACCCCCTCAATTATTGTTGTAACTGTTTATATTATTTTTATTTATATTGCGGGGCATTCAGCTTTTGCACAGTATTTACAGGTTTCTTATATACCTAATGTGGGTGAAGTTGTAATATTTTGTGCTGCAATGATGGGGGCAGGACTTGGTTTTCTGTGGTTTAACGCCTACCCTGCACAAGTTTTTATGGGCGATGTTGGTTCGCTTGGAATTGGTGGTGCTATTGGCTTTTTAGCAATTTTAGCAAAGCAAGAATTTACTTTAGTTATTGCAGGTGGTGTTTTTGTTTTAGAAATACTCTCCGTTATAATGCAAGTAAGTTATTTTAAATATTCTAAAGGAAAACGCATCTTTAGAATGGCTCCCTTACATCATCATTACGAACTTAGAGGTGTGCCAGAATCTAAAATTATTATTCGTTTTTGGATTTTATCAATCGCTTTTGCTGTATTATCTCTTTCAGTACTAAAACTACGTTAATTGGCTTTTTGGAGAAAAAAATGCTTGAATCATATATAAAAGACTATAATTTTATTGATAAAAATACTAATGTTGCAGTTATTGGAACAGGTGCTTCTGGAAGAGCCGCGATTAAATTACTGCATAAACTTAATGCCAATATTCGCATACTTGAAAATAATATAAGTAATATTCCGCAAGATTTTCTGCACTTCATAAAAGAAAAGAACATTACTCTTATTGAGGGCGAGCATAAAAAAGAACACTTTGATGGGCTTGATTTAATCATTCCTAGCCCCGGTGTAAGTGTGCATACTCTTATTCCATTCTTGGGCGATACCCCACCAGCTATAATTTCTGAAACTGAGCTTGGTAGCAGGTTTTTAGATAATCAACCAATTATTGCAATTACAGGCACTAGCGGTAAAACTACTACAACAAGTCTTATAGGTGCTATGCTTGAAGAGCATGGATTAAAAATATTTGTGGGGGGTAATATTGGTACTCCGTTAAGTGAGTACACGCTTTCAAATTTAGAGGGCGAAAATAAGGTTGATGTAATTGTGCTTGAACTTTCTTCTTTTCAGTTGCAAACTACACACAATTTAAAACCTAAGGTTGCTTTACTGCTGAATTTATCTGAAAATCATTTAGATTATCATAAAGACATGCAAGAATATATTGATGCAAAAATGCGTATATTCCAATGTCAAGATAGCGAAGATATAGCCTTGTTTAATAAAGACTTAGAAGAATTTTCTAAACCCTACTTTTTCAATTCTACTAAAGATTATTTTGAAAATATTGAAGATAGATTTTCAAAATCTAACCTATTTGGGAAGCATAATCTTCTAAATGCCGAAGCGGCTTATAGTGCAACGAAACATTTTGGTGTAACGCTTGAAGAAGCTAAAAAAGCAGTTGAAAAATTCAAACCCATAGAGCATAGACTTGAAAAAGTTGTTGAAGCAAATAATGTTTTATTTATTAACGATAGTAAAGGCACTACAGCCGAGTCTTTAAAAATTGCCTTACAAAGCTTTAACCGCCCAATTTTATTACTAGTTGGTGGTAAATTTAAAGGCGGCGACTTAGAAGGATTAATTCCCCTACTAAAAGAAAAAGTAAAAAAAGTTATGCTTTTTGGTGGTTCACGCACATATTTTGAAAATGCTTGGAAAAATGTTGTTCCACTAGATTATAAAGAAACTCTAAAAGAAGCTACAACCGCTTTATATAATGAAGCAAAAGAGAATGATGTTATACTATTTTCGCCAGCAACTTCTAGCTTTGATCAATACAAAAGTTATATCATGCGTGGTATAGACTTCAAAAATATTGCAAACTCACTTGCAAATTCAAACTCTACTCAAAATAAGAGCTAGGGAGGTTTATAATGTCTACCTTAAGAGTGAACAGACTTAGAAATCAAGAAACTAGTCATGGTTATGCCTCACACAGTACGTCAATTGATTGGTGGATTGTTATTATTGTTATGATTTTAAGCGTTATCGGGCTTACTATGATTTATAGTGCAAGTAGCGTTGTAGCGGATAGATCTTACGGCGATAAATTCTTTTTCTTAAAAAGACAATTAATCTTTACTGCTGTTTCGCTTATAGCTATGGTTATAACCGCAAATTTACCGCGTAAACTACTTAACCAATTGCATTATGTAGGGCTAATAATAGTAAGTTTCTTACTATTTTTATGTATTACTCCACTTGGTAACGAAGTAAATGGTGCAAGCCGTTGGCTTTCTTTTGGTGCATTTAGTATACAACCACTTGAATTTACTAAAATTGCTCTTGTGCTTTATCTTGCATATTTTATGAGCGAGAAAAGAAGCACCTTCAATTCCTATAAATTAGGTATGCTTCCACCTTTTCTTGTAACCATGTTCTTGTGTGGGCTTATTATTCTACAGCCCGACTTTGGTGGAACAATTATTCTAAGTATTTTACTATTCTTTATGTGCCTAGTTGGTGGAACAAAATTCTTATATATATTCGGTACTTTTTCGCTTATTGGTGCTACTGGTTTGCTTTTCCTTGTAACTTCACCCTACCGTATGCAAAGACTTCTTGCCTTTGTTGACCCATTTAAAGATGCTTTAGATACTGGTTATCAGCTTGTACAATCTTTCTATGCTCTTGCACTTGGCGGATTTTTTGGCGTAGGTGTTGGTGGTAGCACACAAAAATTACTCTATCTTCCAGAAGCTCATAACGATTTTATTATGGCTATTATTGGTGAAGAAATGGGCTTTTTCACTATTACTGTTATTATGCTTTTATTTACTCTTTTATTTGCTCGTTGCTTTAGGCTTGTTCTTGGGCAAGAAAATATGAGAGATAAATTTACAGTTTTTGGAATTTCTCTTGTAATTGGCATTGGTGCTTTGCTAAACCTTGCGGTTGTGCTTGGCAGTATTCCGCCAACTGGCGTTGCTATGCCATTTATCAGCTATGGTGGCTCTAGTTTGCTATCAAGCATGATTTGCGTTGGGCTTTTACTTAACTATTCCAGAACTGTAAAAGACGATCAAGTCAACACTTACTAATAAGGACTCTTCTATGCGCATATTAGTAACCACAGGAGGCACAGGCGGACATATATTTCCTGCCCTAGCCTTTATTGAAGAAATACGCTTGCAAAATCCAAGTGCGTATATTCTTTTTGTTGGTGCAAAATACGGCATGGAAGAAGAATTATGCAAAAAAGCAAATGTAAACTTCAAAGCCCTTGAAGTAAAAGGTTTTATAGGGAAAGGACTAAAAAGCATACAAGCTTGTTTACTTCTTGCTAAAGCTTATTTTCAAGCAAAAAAAATTATCAAAAAAGAGAAAATTGATATTGTTGTTGGTTTTGGTGGCTATGCTTCTGCACCCTCAATTATAGCAGCTAAAGCACTAAGAAAAAAAATATACTTTCACGAACAAAATGCATTCCCTGGTGCTGTACATAGAGTATTTGCACCACTTGCGAAGAAAATTTTTCACGCCATGCCAATTGCAAATAATGTTTTCTCAGAAAAAACTTTGAAAAAATGCGTTCTTACTGGCAACCCTGTTAGAAAAGAAATAGCTCAATTATCTGATTTACCAATACAAAAAGAAAATAAAGGTAAAAAATTACTCATACTTGGTGGTAGCCTAGGGGCGCGTAGTATAAATACCTTGATTATATCTATGCTAGAGGAATTGCACGCAAAAGACATTGAAATTACACATCAATGCGGAAAAAAAGACTATGATTTTGTAAAAAAGGCATACGAGCAAAGTCCGTACTCAAGTTCATGTGTGCATGCTTTTATTTCAGATATGAAAGAAGCATACCAACAAGCAGACTTTGTCATTGCAAGAGCTGGTGCAAGCACAATAACGGAACTTGCTTGTGCATCAAAACCATCTATATTTATCCCATTTCCGTATGCTGCGCATAATCATCAATACCATAATGCACATGGGTTTGAAGAAAAAAATGCATGCATACTTTTAGAAGAAAAAAACCTATACAAAAACAATGAAGTTATCAATAAAGAGTTGTTATTAAATACTATTTTATCACTTGCACAAAATGAAGAGCAAAGATATACTCTTGCGCTGAACATAAGAAAATGTGCAATAACAAACGCAACTTCAATTATGTACGAACAAATATATAAGGCAGACTAATTATGATGAGACAAATTCGAAGAATTCACATGATAGGCATTGGCGGCTCTGGCATGAGCGGCATTGCAGAAGTATTACTCAATTCCGGCTATCAAGTAAGTGGTTCAGATCTTAGTCTAAATGCAACCGTTCAAGGCTTAATTGACCTTGGCGCAAAAATATCAATCGGGCACGCGTATGAAAATGTAACAGATGCGCAAGTGCTTGTTAAATCTACAGCCGTTAAAGAAGATAACCCTGAAATACAAGCCGCTAAAGATAAAAATATTCCAATTATTCCGCGTGCTGAAATGCTTGCTGAACTTATGCG
>CAYJFV010000025.1:2841-11644 GCA_964369275.1 uncultured Desulfovibrionaceae bacterium | reverse complement strand
ATAGTTGAAGGTGTTTTATTTTCAGCGGCGGCTTTATCGTCTTTTTTTACCGCAGCTCTTGCTTTTTTTCCAAAGCGAGCTTTTTTAGGTGCTGGGGAATTATTTGCTGAATTTGCAATTGCAGAAGCCGCAGGTGGAGTAATAGCAGGTGCAACAAGAGAAGGCTCTTCTTGCACTTCTTCTACTTTCGCTGGTGCAGGTTCGGAAGTTTGTGCTACTTCTGTTTGTGAAGGTTCGGCACTTTGTGCTTCTGCGGTTGGGGCTTGTTCAGCAACAGGTTCTGCAAGTGTACCAATAATTTTTTCAGCCATATCTAATATAATTGCAACTTCTTGTTTTAGTAAGTCTACCATTAAAGAGAAGTCCATATCAGAATCTCTAGCTTGTTTTACTAAACCAGCGGTACGTCTTGCATATTCTTCAACTTCGCCAAATTTGTCTTTACCTGCATTATCTGCAATAGATGTAAGGGCATCAAATAAGGCATTAATTTTTTCTACTTGACTTGCATCATCACCTAGAATTGTTAAAGCATCGTTTGCTTTTTCTTTTTCTTGGGCATACACTAACTTTAAAGCACTGCCTATAGAATTAACGACTTCAACATCCTCACCAGTAACAATAACAACTTCTTCACCAGCTATAGATTTTTGTAAATAGGCTACAAGCTCAGTTATATCTATAGGGGTAGCGGTAGTGGTTGAAATATCAATTGCGTTTACAAGGCTTTCCATTACATCGGCAACTAGTAAAAGTAAATCAACAAGTTCTGGGGTAATGTTTTGCTCGTTATAGCGAACTTTATTTAAAATAGTTTCAGCTTCGTGGGTAAGAGAATTTAATTCTTTGTAGCCAATAATTCCGCTGTTACCTTTAGTATTGTGAAAAGCACGGAATAAATCATTAATTAATTCTTCAGGAACATTATCTACACTTTCAAGTGCTAGAAGTTGAGCATTAATTACTTCAATTCCGTCAGTAGATTCGTCAATAAAGTCTTTTAAATGCCCTTCACCAAAAACATTTAATTTTACTGGTTCAAGCTTTGGCCTTGATCTTACCCAATTTTTTGCTGAAGAACCAACATTAAATTCTGCAACAGTTTTAGAAGATGCGTCCGCTACGGAAGAACTTTCCTCCTCGCTCACACTTGCTACAGCTTGGCTAGGTGCTTCATCAGCCGCAGGTGCTGAAGGTGCAGAACTAGCACCACCACCAGTAAATTCGCCAGAAATAATAGAATCTAGGGTGTTACATAAGTCGGTGTAATCAACATCGCCTTCAGTATTTGTATCACGCAGGGCAGCAATCATTTTGCCAAGCCCATCAGTTACTTCAAGGATAATATCCATAATTTCAGAAGTAACAGGAATTGTTCCTTTACGTAATTCATCAAGAACATTCTCGCCACGGTGAGCAAGTTGGTTGATTTTTGTAAGCCCCATAAAACCAGATGCACCCTTGAGCGAGTGTACTGGCCTAAAAATATCGTTCAATAAAGAAAGATTATCAGGTGCACGCTCTAGCTCCAACAGCGTTGGCTCTATCGTTTCCAAATGTTCTGTTGCCTCAATAATAAAATCGGCAAATAAATCAGTATCTTGAAAATCCATGCTCATAACAGCCCTTCCATATTTTGCTTTTATATTTCGTAAAATATATGTATTTCCTACATTTTTATTTACGACAGTTTTTTTTATTCCTTTAGAGGAATAGGGAATTTGTTTTTATAAAACTTCTGTTATGTGTTTAATGCAATAAATATACCAAAAAAGTATAGCGAGTATATTTAACTGTTTTTATAGTATTTAAAAGCTTAAAAGTTTATTTAATTATACACAAATATAATCATTTTTGCAAGTTATTCAAGCTTGAAGATTGTATAATTTTGATGTATATTCGTGGCAAGTTATACATGATTTTAATAAAATGAAAGATTTTTTAACCTATTGTAATATTTCTTTTTGTGGGTTATCTATGCTAATATACATACATGTTCCATTTTGCAGAAGTAAATGTTCATATTGTGCATTTTATTCTGAACCGCTTTCACAAAGTGAGTACGATAATAAAATTTCTTCTTGGTACAATACCCTTATAGAAGAAATAGATAATTTTGCAAAAGAATATGCAAAAAAAGGAAAAAAAGTGCATGTTGAAAGCATTTTTTTTTGGTGGTGGCACACCATCTTTATTAAATGCTACAATTGTTAATGCAATTATTTCCAAGTTAAAAAGTGTTTTTATTGTTGATAAAAAGGCAGAAATTTCCCTAGAAGTCAATCCAGATTCTGTAGAGTCTAAAGAAAAAGTGAAAGATTACCTAAGTGCAGGACTAAATAGAATCTCGCTAGGGGTACAAACTTTTGACGACAATTTACTTCAAACTATTGGCAGAGTGCACACAAAAAAGCAAGCAATTGAAGCCTATAATCATATACGCGATGCCAATTGTAGAAATGTAAATATTGATTTAATTTGGGGTTTACCAAAACAAAATTTGAAATCATGGCTACAAACAGTAAATGAACTTATATTATTACAGCCAGAACATGTTTCATCTTACAGCCTTACAATTGAAGAAGATACACCCTTTGCCCTTGAATTTGGCTATACTTTAGATGATGATTATGATGAAAATTCTAATATTAAGTCAAATTCGTTACTTCCAAGCGAAAAAGACCTTTCTTTAATGTACACTAGGGCAGCTGAACTTTTTCAAGAAAATGGCTATTTGCAATATGAAATTTCTAATTATAGTAAAATGGGCTATCAGTGCCGTCATAATCTAGGTTATTGGGAAGGTGTAGACTATATAGGTTTTGGCCCTGCTGCCACTTCAACAATTGAGGGGATACGCTTTAGCAACCCCTCTCATATAGAAGAGTGGCAAAAAGTAGTAGAAAATCCAGAAATTTCAGCGGATAGGGAAATTTTATCTTTACAAGATAGGGTTATAGAACTTATCATGCTAAGACTTCGTACAACAAAAGGCTTGAGAGTTAAAGATGTATACGAGCTTTCAGGGCGTGACTTTCTAAAAGATAACAAAGAGTTAATACACGCTTTGCATAAAAATGGACTTGTGCGAATACTTGATGGATATTTTAGTTTAACTCAACAAGGATTTATGGTTTCAAATGCAATTTTGCGTCACCTTTTTGAAAACACAAGAAGATGCCTTGCATTAAGTAAAAATGATTAATAATTTATAAGGATATAGAAATAATGGAAAAGAAAGTTTATTGGATTGAGGGTGATGGAATTGGTGCAGAAATTTGGCAAGTTACCCGCCCTGTTGTGGATAAAGCTTTAGCAAAGGCCTATAATAATGAACATTCATTAAACTGGGAAGAGCTTTTGGCAGGTGAAAAAGCCCTTGAAAAAACAGGCGAACTTTTACCCCAAGAAACTATTGATATTTTAAAAACAGCAGAAGTCGCTATTAAAGGGCCTTTAGGAACTCCTGTAGGTAAAGGTTTTCGCTCGCTAAACGTTACTTTAAGACAAGAATTTGATTTATACGCTTGTATTCGTCCTGTTCGTTATTTTCAAGGTATTGTAAGCCCGCTTAGAAATCCTGAAAAAGTTAATATGGTTGTATTCAGAGAAAATACAGAAGATGTATATATAGGTATAGAATACGCAGCTGGTTCTTCTGAAGCTACTGAATTAACAAACTTTTTGAAAGAAAAATTTAATGCAAAGCTGAACGATAATTCTGCAATTGGTATTAAACCGATGACAGAAGAAGGCTGTAAGCGTTTAGTACGTTCAGCAATTCGCTATGCCGATAAGCATAACTTACCATCAGTTACTCTTGTCCATAAGGGTAATATTATGAAATATACCGAAGGGGCGTTGCGCGAATGGGGCTACCAAGTAGCAAGAGAAGAATTTGCAGATATCACGTATACTAAGGGTGAAGAAAAGAAAAAAATTCTCATTCAAGATGTTATTGCGGATGCTATGTTCCAAAATGCTTTACTTTACCCAGAAAGGTATTCAGTTTTAGCTTGCCCTAACCTTAATGGCGACTATGTATCAGATGCTTTAGCTGCACAAGTTGGTGGCTTAGGCCTTGCACCAGGGGTAAACATGTCTGATTCCTTTGCAATTTTTGAAGCTACACACGGCACAGCACCAGATAATGCTGGAAAAAATAATGCAAACCCTTGCTCTCTACTATTTTCAGCCTGCCTTATGTTAGAACATTTAGGATTTAATGACGCATCTGATTTAATCACCAAAGCTTTTGAAATATTAGTAGAAAAGAAAACGCTTACCCCAGATTTAGCAAACCAAATGGAAAACGCTACAGCCGTTGGCACTAAAGAATTTGGCGAATTATTATTACAAACAATTGATGCTATATAATAGTATAGTTTTATATATCTAATATATAATAAGTTGAATACAAATATAAGGAGTTTCTATGCTAGATTTAAAAGATCCGTCATTATTTAGAAATCAATGCTTTATAAATGGAGCTTGGATTGATGCCGATACAAAGGCAACGATTGAAGTAAATAACCCCTCAACAGATGCTATTATTGGTACCGTTCCACTATGCACAGAAGCTGAAACAAATAAGGCAATTGAAGCTGCATGGAATGCTTGGGCGAAGTGGCGAGATTTACGCCCGCTAGAAAGAGCTAAAATTCTACTTGCTTGGCATGATGAAATTCAAAAAAATAGTGAAGATTTAGCTAAAATTTTATCGTACGAGCAAGGAAAACCAACTACAGAAGCTTTAGGCGAAATTCTTCAAGGAGCTACATATATTCCTTGGTTTGTAGAAGAAGCAAGACGTGCTTATGGCGATGTTATACCCTCACCACGCGAGGGTGTTCGCCCTATAACTCACCTTCGTTCTGTTGGGCCTGTTATGGCAATTACCCCTTGGAACTTCCCCTCTTCAATGATTACACGTAAAGCAGCACCAGCTTTAGCGGCAGGTTGCCCTATAATAATTAAACCCGCCCCCGCAACACCATATTCAGCGATAGCCCTTGCCGTATTAGCTGAAAAAGCAGGTTTTCCAGCTGGTGTATTTAACGTAATTACAGGTTCAGCCCCTGATATAATGGCAGAAGTAACTGTAAATAGCAAAATACGCAAACTTTCTTTTACAGGCTCTACCAAAGTTGGCAAAGAACTTATGGCAGCATGTGCTAACACCATGAAAAAAATCTCATTAGAACTTGGTGGAAATGCCCCATTTATCGTTTTTGATGACGCAAATATCGATAATGCCGTAAATGTATTCATGAATGCAAAATTCCGTAATGCTGGGCAAACTTGTATTTCTGCTAATAGAGTATTTGTTCAAAAAGGCATTTACCCTATATTTTTAGAAAAAATTAAAGCTCGTATTGCCGCTTTAAAAGTGGCAGATGCCTTTGAAAGCGGTGCAGAAATTGGGCCACTTATTACTATGACAGCTGTATCTAATATGGAAAGCTTAATTGAAGATGCCGTTTCAAATGGAGCAAAAATTGAACTTGGTGGCAAACGCCATGAACGCGGAACTACCTTCTTTGAACCAACTATTCTAACAAATGTAAATGAAAATATGCGTATTATCCATGAAGAAATATTTGGACCAATAGCCTCACTCATCACTTTTGATACAGAAGAAGAAGTAATAGAAAGAGCAAATAATACACGCTTTGGTTTAGCCTCTTACGTATTTACTACTGATTTAGGAAAATCTTGGCGTGTGCCAGAAGCCTTAGAATACGGCATGGTTGGACTAAATGATAACGTACTTGCTATGGCTGAAATTCCCTTCGGTGGCATAAAAGAAAGCGGAACCGGTCGCGAAGGTGGACACGAAGGACTAAAAGACTTCTTAGAAACTCGCTACGTTCTTATTGGTGGAATAAGCAAATAATAGTATAATATATTATTTTTGTACATATATTTTCGTGGCTAAGGCTATTAATGGAAGTTGGACTAGTAAATGGTAGTCAAGAACATAAGTTATTATGTGCAACACTTGCTATCACAAGTGAGAAAAGCAGTTTTAAAAATTATCAAGCTACCTCACTTGTGTAACAAGTGCTGAAAATTTTACATTAGAGTAATTTACCATTTTCGAGTTCAACTTCCATTAATCGCCTTAATCACGAAACTGCATGTAACAAATTAATTTTATAGCACACTCCAAAAATATCAAAAGCTAATTTATACTGAACGCAGTTCGGAATAAATTAGCTTTTGATATTTTTGCATTAGGGATTCTAAAGGGGCTTAGTCCCGTAGGGCTTGACCGCCCTTTAGCCGTCGGAGACATAAAAAAATTAGATAGTTACTACAAATTAGCACGAAGCATTGACAACAAAAAAAGAGCTATTTTTTTATGTATGTAGTTTTTTTATTTCTTCAATGTAGGGTAGTGCCTCATCGTATTCATAAGAAGAGATAGCATTTTTTATTAAATCTAGTAGTTGAGTTGTTTTTTCATCCCAATTGCATAGAAGTAATTCTTCAAGTTTTTCTTCAATTTTTGTAATGTCTATAAATTGAATTGCCTGATTGAGTTCTTCTAAATTTTCAAGTAATAATGGTGTATTACCTTCTTGTTTATCGGTTTGGGTATCGGGGTTTATTTCTTTGAAGGGTTTTAGTTTTTCACGCAATTCTTCTAATAAGTCGGCAAAGTCGGCTAGGAAAATAGGGGCGAATTTTTCAATAAAAATCCAGTCTTCTTTATTTGCGGCTTCTTCGAGTCTTGCTGCTTGGGAAGACACTTCTAATGCTCCAATTGAAGCAGAAGCACTTTTTATTGCATGAACTTCTGTTTTGAAAGCTAATAATTCTTTATGGTGATAATAGTCGCTAATAAGTGGGTGTTTTTTTAAACCGTCGTGATAATAGGTTAAAACAATATCAATATAGTTATCAACATTACCACCAAGCATTTTTACACCATAGTCTACATCGACATTTTCAATGGTAAGGTTGAAATTCGCCGCGGATTTAGTTTTTGGTGTTGGGGTAACAGGGATAATTTTTTCTTTTGGTAACCAGGCAAGTAAAATTTCATTTAGTTTTGTAATTTCAATAGGTTTAGCAAGGAAGTCGTTCATGCCTTCTCGTGTAAACAATTCTTTTGTGCCAACAATTGCATTAGCTGTAAGGGCAACTATTGGAAGGTCTTGGTAGTATGGCTTTTGTATACTACGTATGGCAATAGTTGCGTCGATACCGTCCATTTCAGGCATCATGTGGTCCATAAAAACTAAATCGTAGACATTATTTTTTATTTTTTCTATAGCTTCAAGTCCATTTTGGGCAGTTTCTATATTAAACTCATAAGGTTTCATAAGTTCAGAAGCAACTTTTAGGTTTACAGTATTATCATCAACAACTAAAATATTTGCTGTTGGTGCAACAAAGTATAAGTTTTCAGCATTTAGCATAAAGGAAGAAGAGGTATTATTTAAAGCATTTGCAACTTGCATGCAATGGGCTGGTAAAATAATAGTAAATATTTCTTCATCATTAAATTTAGCATAATTTGCATCTGAAAGCAGAACAATTTTTGAATTTAGCTTTTGTTTTTCAATAAGTGTTTGTACTTTTTTAACATGTAGTGAGGTAGAGAAAATATAATCGTATTCAGAAGCATTAAGCATTTCATATAATTCAGATTGATTAGTGCAAACTTCACATACTGAACCTAAATTTTCAATAGTTTGCTTTACACTTTGAATGTAAAATTCGCGAGATTCATAAAGTAATACTTTCTTTTCTTCTTCGACAAAAGCAATTGGAGCATAATTTTCATAAGACTGCACAATATTCATTGAAAAGGTAGAGCCTTCACCATAAACGCTGTTTGCTTCAATTGAGCCACCCATCATTTCACAAAGTTTTTTTGATATAGCTAAACCTAAGCCTGTCCCTTCGATATTACGATTTTTTGTAGTATTTACACGTTCAAACTCTTCAAATAGTTTTGTCATATCTTCTTTTCTGATACCAGTACCGGTGTCACTTACAGAAAAATGTAGTTGAACTACACCCTCGAAATATTCACCAGTAACTGAAAGTATAATATGCCCACTAGGTGTAAATTTAATAGCATTATTTAAAATATTAATTATAATTTGCTTTATTCTAATTTCATCGCCAATAAGTACAGCAGGAAGTTTACTATCAATATAAGTAAAGAAAGATAATGGCTTATTATCTAATCTCATACGGGCAATATTAATAATATCATTTAGCATTGAGGGAAGGTGATATTCAGCTTCTACAATATCTAATTTACCAGATTCAATTTTAGAAATATCAAGAATATCATTGATAATAGTAAGCAAACTATTTGAAGCTGATTTTATGCCAGAGGCGTATTCAGCTATATTAGAATTGCTAGTTTCACGCAAAATAACTTCCGACATACCTAAGATGGCATTCATAGGTGTGCGAATTTCATGGCTCATATTAGCTAAGAAATTAGACTTTGCCTGTGAACTCATTAAAGCTTCTTCATGTGCAATTCTTAATTCTTCCGCTGTTTCTGCTTTATGCATGGCGTTTGCAAAGAAAGAACCTGTAATTCTAAGCATATTTTCTTCAACATCAGTAAAGAGTTTTTCATCGTTATTATCTGAAATCATCATAAAGCCCCATAATACACCATTTAGTAAAATAGGGGTGCCTATAATAGTTTTAATATTTTGAATTGAAAAATAGAACTGCTCGAGCGGGGTTAAATCTCGCACAAGTACATTTACAGTTTCATTTCTTTTAAACGCTGGTGCAAAAGTAGGTAAATGATCGTCATAACATA
>CAYJFV010000025.1:0-2831 GCA_964369275.1 uncultured Desulfovibrionaceae bacterium | reverse complement strand
TTATAGGCATCATTATTTTCAAACATGAATTTATAGAATAATTCAGGGGTATCATTGGAAAATTTACCATCGGTAACATATTCAATATCAAGCCCTTCAAGCATGTCTGAAATAGAACTTGGGTCTACTGTATAATTTAAGTTAGAATGAAAAGCCATTCTTGCATATACTTTATCGTCATCAATGCTTGTTCGCCATACTGAAATTCTATTGCGAGTGCCAGCAGCGTTTAATTCATATAAACATTCCGACAAAATATCTTCTAAATTTCTGTAATCATTTAAACTAAAAAGCTTTTCTGATATAGAGTTTACTGCCGTAAGCATTCTATCTTGCTCAACTAAGCTTTGAGTTCTTACTTTAATCTGTTTCTCTAAATGAGCTTGATAATTTTCTAGTTGCTGCATTGCCTCGGCTAATTCAGCTTGCGAGTTCATTAACTGGTCTACATTTAAATGCCCACCAATCAACCTTGTTGGTTTGCCATTTTCATCTCTTTCGATGATACGCCCAATATCTTTTGTCCAAATATATTGACCGCTTACGTGTTGTAAACGCACAATATGTTCATATTTATTTGTTTCACCGGCAATATAAGCATTTAATAGCTGAAAGCCACTTTCCACATCTTCTGGATGTATGGAATTAATACGATCTTCAAAACTAACAGGTTTTTCTGAAAAAGGTAAACCAAGCATTTGGAAAAGTTCAGCATTATAAGTTATAGTGCCGTTTACAATATCCCAATCCCAGGTACCAAAACCTGAAATATTAATTATAAGGTTAAGTAAACTGCTGTGCTCACGCACTTGATCTTCTATTTTTTTTATGCGGTCTATAGACTGCATAACACCACAAAAAATAATTGGTTGCCCTTCTTTGTCGTAATGGGTAACTTTTCCTTTATCAGTCATCCACACTATAGAGCCATCTTTTTTTCTCATGCGAAATTCAGCTTCATATCTATCTGTTTTTCCGCTTAGATGGGCATCAATTTCTGCATTTGCAAGTGGCAAATCTGCGGCAAGGGTTAGCTGTTCCCACGTAGCAATTGTATGCTCAAGTTCATGGTGTTCATAGCCAAGAATAGCCATATATTCTTTACTGTAGCTTACAATATCTGTTCTTAAATCCCAAATCCATACACCAATATCGGTGATTTGAAGCAAGTCATTAATTTGGTCATTTGTAAGTTGTATTGGGTTTTGACTCATAAAATACCTACTCTGTAAAAAAATGAACAATAAATTGAGTTATTTGTAAGACTCTGAAATTTCTTTAAATGTTGCCCCTACTAATTTAAAAGCATTTATTAATTGAGGGTCAAAATGAGTGCCAGAATCTTTTAAAATTAGCTCCATAGCTTCACTATGTTTAAACGGTTGCTTGTATGGGCGTTCCGAAATTAGGGCATCATACACATCAACAATAGCCATAAGTCTTCCACTTATAGGAATTTCCGCTGCTTTTAAACCTTTAGGGTACCCAGAGCCATCCCATTTTTCATGGTGGGTAGAAGCAAATTCAGCAGCGACTCTTAAAAATTCTGCTTCTTCAACATCTGCCATTGCATAGCAAATTGCCTCAGCACCAATAGTTGTATGCTCTTTCATTAAATTAAATTCAATTTCTGTTAAGCGACCTTCTTTTAAAAGAATACTATCTGGTACTGAAATTTTACCTACGTCATGCATTTGGCAGGCATGAGCGTATAATTCAATATCAATATCGTTAGTTATTTCAGGGTAAATTCCTTCCTCTAAAACTTTTTCAATAAGAACTTTTAAATAATTTCTGGTACGTAATAAATGCCCACCTGTAGAGCCATCTCTTTTTTCAACCATATCTGAAAGCACATGCACAACAGCATATTGCAACTGTGTAATCATTTGCGTTTTGTCACGCACCATCAACTCTAAATTATTGCTATAATTCAATAATTCTTTTTGCTGATTGGCAAGTTTTAAATGCAATTCAACTCTTTTTAATAAAAGTGGAAAAGAGAAGGGTTTTATTATATAGTCAACAGCACCTAAGTCTAAGCCTTCAAATTCGCTTGTCATATCGTCTTTTGCAGTAAGAAAAATTACTGGTATATCGGCAATATGCGAAGGCATTTTCTTTATTTCTTGGATAACATCAAAGCCATTTAATCCAGGCATTTCAACATCAAGCAATATTAAATCTGGCTGTACTTTTGAAAGAATTGCTAAAGCTTTTTCGCCGCTTGGCAACAGTAATACATCATAATGTGGCTCTAGTGCTTTTCTTACAATATTGAGGTTAGTTACGTTATCATCAACAACCATTACTTTATTTTTTTGTGTTTGTGTATTCATTAAGAAACTCATAGAATGTAAAACTATTAATACTGATAAAAAAAATATATTAAATATTATCCGAATCATCAGAAAAGTCAAGAAATATATGCTAAAATGCTAGATAATGCTTTTGTTACAGTTGAGTGTATATTAAATTATTGTCATATAATTGTAACAATAATATTTGCAGTGTTTAATATTTATATATTCTTGTAAATATATGAAAATAAAAGGATTATTTATAAAATTTTTATTGTCACCAAATTGTCACAAAAATAAAATCTAACCGTAACACAAATGTAACATTCTTTTTATAACTTCTCTCAAGCGGTGAACGAAAGCTTTACCGAAAATATTTGAGAATAAAAATTGGAGCAATTATGTTTAAGAATTTTTTTGCAGCTCTTATTGCAAGTGCAATGTTTGTGAGCACAGCATACGCTGGTGAAATCGTGGTTAATGGTTCAACAACAGTTCTTCCTGTTGTACAAAAAGTAGGCGAAGCTTACA
>CAYJFV010000024.1:7912-12201 GCA_964369275.1 uncultured Desulfovibrionaceae bacterium | reverse complement strand
AATCGTGGGTTCTTAGGGACTTGACCGTCCCTAAGCCGTCGGAGACATAAAAAAAGAAAAAGTGCCATGATGCTACAAATTGGAATGACGTGAATAGGGTGTATTTCCTAACAAGAATATTCTAGACTTTTTAGATAAATTCTGCTACAAGTCTATAAGAAAAAAATATAAAAGAGAAATGTATGATTAAAAATATTAAAAAAACAACATCAATTTTATTTGCAACACTATTTTGTGTATTTGCAATAACAGCTCAATCTTTTGCTGCCCCTACTGGAACACAGGTAAAGCTAGAAACAAATATGGGCGATATTGTTATAGCATTAGATGAAGAAAAAGCACCAATAACTACTGCAAATTTCATATCTTACGTGAATGATGGTTTTTACGATGGCTTAATTTTTCATCGCGTAATTAATGCCTTTATGATTCAAGGCGGTGGCTTCACTCCTGATATGTCGCAAAAAGCAACTAAAGGCACTATTAAAAATGAAGCAAATAATGGTTTGAAAAATAAAGAATATACTATTGCTATGGCTCGTACTAACGACCCACATTCAGCTTCATCACAATTCTTCATTAACTCTAAAGACAATGCCTTTTTAGACTATACTCGTTCTAGCGGTTCAGGTTGGGGCTATGCTGTTTTTGGTGAAGTAATTGAAGGGCAAGAAGTTGTAGATGCTATTGAAAAAGTAAAAACAACAAAAAAAGGCTTCTATTCAGATGTGCCAGCTGCACCTATTGTTATTATTAAAGCAAGTGTAATTCCTGCTGAATAAATATATAAATTAATACTGGAGAATATTATGAAAATTAAATTAGAAACAAGCATGGGTGATATTGTTCTTTCTTTAAATGAAGAAAAAGCACCTATCACTACAGCAAACTTTATTCAATATGTAAAAGATGGCTTTTACGATGGCTTAATTTTTCACCGCGTAATTCCTAACTTTATGATTCAAGGCGGTGGCTTTACACCAGATATGAAACAAAAAGAAAGCCGTGCTAATATTGAAAATGAAGCTGATAATGGTTTAAAAAACTATAAATATACTATTGCTATGGCTCGTACGCCTGATCCACATTCAGCGTCATCACAATTCTTCATTAACTCTAAAGACAACGACTTTTTAAACTTCTCTTCACCAACAGTATCTGGTTGGGGCTATTGCGTATTTGGCGAAGTAGTTGAAGGGCAAGAAGTTGTAGATGCTATTGAAAAAGTTGAAACAACTAATAAAGGTTACCATGCTGATGTGCCTGTAGAAGACGTAGTTATTGTTAAAGCTAGCCTTGTTGAAGCTGAATAAGTTCTACTAAAGAATGCTTTTTTATGCGGACGGGGCTATGCTCTGTCCGTGTTAATGTTTATAGTGCATTGGAATTGAATTTTATAAGTAAAAGGAAATACTATGAAACTTTCTGAATTAGCAACTATTTTGAAATGTACTCTTAAGGGGGAAGATAAAGAAATTACTGGTGTAAATACCTTGCAAGAAGCAAGTGCAAACGAACTTTCTTTTCTTTCAAACCCAAAATATATCAAGCAATTAGCTGATACTAAAGCGGCAGCTGTTATACTTAAAGTAGATTTAAGCGAAAATATAGAAACTGCATTAATTTCTGAAAAACCTTATGAAGACTTTGCTAGAACTATAGCTATGTTTGCTAAGCCACAAGGCTTTTTACAAGGTGTTAGCCCGCTTGCTTATGTGCATGAAAGTGCAAAAATAGGTGAAAATTGTACAATTTATCCATTCGCTACAATAGGAAAAGATGTTGTCCTTGGTGATAACTGCACTATATTCTCATCTGTTTACATTGGTGAAGAAACAACTTTAGGCAATAACTGCACTATTTACCCAAATGCTGTAATTATGGGTAAAGTAAAACTAGGCAATGCTTGCTGTATTCAGCCGGGTGCGGTTGTTGGTGCTGAAGGCTTTGGTTTTGTACCTACACCTATGGGTATTCAAAAAATACCTCAAATTGGCACAGTAGAATTTGGTGATAAAGTTGAACTTGGTGCTAATTCTTGTGTTGATAGAGCGGCTTTATCGGCTACAAAGGTAGGCGATGGAACAGCTATAGACAACCTTGTGCAATTAGGTCATAATGTAGAAGTTGGAAAGAATTGTCTTATTATTTCGCAAACAGGGGTAGCAGGTTCAACTTCACTTGGTGATAATGTAACCCTAGCTGCTCAATGTGGTATTGCTGGGCATTTACATATTGGTTCAGGTTCAACACTTGCCCCAAAAAGTGGCGTAGCAAAAGATATTCCTGAAAATGTTGTAATGGGTGGATCACCAGCAACTGATCAAAGAACGTATATGCGTACATTAACGCTTATGCCAAAGTACCCAGAAATTTTTACAAGACTAAACAAAATAGAAAAATTACTAAATATTAAAGAAGAAAAATAAAATAATTATAATATTGGAGTTATTATGTCAGAGTCAGCTTTAGCAAATTTTGGAATGGATAAAATTTTAGAAATTCTTCCACACCGTTATCCATTTTTATTAGTGGATAGAGTGCTTGAAATTGAACCTATGAAATACATTAAAACATTTAAAAACCTTACATATAATGAAGAATTTTTTCAAGGACATTTCCCAAACCAAGCAATTATGCCGGGTGTTTTAATGCTTGAAGCTATGGCTCAGACATCAATTCTGCTTATTGCTGCTTCAAAAGAAAGTGAAGGGCAAAGCATAAAAGACGAAATTTATGTTTTTACAGGAATTGATAAAGTAAAATTCCGTAAACAAGTAATACCAGGTGATAGATTTGAAATGGTGGTTGAAAACCCACGTACTAAACTTGGTGTTTGGAAGTGCGAAGCAAAAGGCTATGTAGACGGCAAAGTTGTTGTACAAGCTGAATTAACCGCATCTTCAATTAAGAAAAAATAAAGGATAATAAATGCAAAATATTCACTCTACAGCTTTTATAGGTAAAAATGTTGAAATAGCTGAAGATGTTACTATTGGGCCATGTGCTTTTATTGGTGATGATGTAAAAATAGGTGCAGGTACAAGAATAGACGCTTTTGCTAGTGTGCAAGAATTTACTACTCTTGGAAAGAATAACCACGTTCATTCTTACGCTATGGTGGGTGGCATTCCACAAGATTTGAAGTTTGCTGGCGAAAGAACAGAATTAATCGTGGGCGATAATAACAATATTCGCGAATTTGCAACTCTACACCGTGGTACTGTTCAAGGTGGCGGTGTAACAAAAATTGGCGACAATAACCTTTTAATGGCGTATACACATATTGCACACGATTGCCAGCTTGGTTCACATATTGTAATGTCTAATAACGCAAGCTTAGCAGGGCATGTTATTGTTGAAGACCATGTAATTTTAGCTGCATTTGCTGCCGTACATCAATTTACACGTATAGGTAAATATGCCTTTATTGGTGGGACTGCAGCAATTGTACAAGATGTACCGCCGTATATGCTTGTAGCCCCTGGTTCTGCCCGTGGCTATGTTCAAGCACCTAATATTGTAGGTTTTAGACGTTTAAATATGCCTAGTGAAAAAATATCTGCTTTAAAAGATGCCTATAAAAAATTATGGCGTTCTAATACTCCACGTCAAGAAGTTCTTGAAATGCTTGAGCAAAGCTATGATTATGAAGAAGTAAAAGACTTTATTTCTTTTATACGAGCAAGCGAACGTGGTATCTTAGGTGGCCCTGAAAAATAATTAAGTTTATACAAGTAAAAAGCATAGCTTAGGCTATGCTTTTTTTACATTAAGGATAATAAAGTGAATAAAGTAAAAATTTTATATCATCGTGAAGCAGAAAAGCTTTATGTAAATGAAAGTGAAGAAGGCATAGAATATGCAACTATTGGCTCTGTAGGGCTTGATTTAAGAGCTTGCATTGAGGAAGGTGAAGTTTGTATAGAAGCTGGTGAACGCTTAGCAATTCCAACAGGAATAAGTATAGAAATTTTGCGTGAAAATACAGCTGCCTTTGTGTATAGCCGTTCAGGTTTAGGGGCAAAAACAGGGCTTACAGTTGCACAGGGCGTTGGTGTAATTGATTATGATTATCGTGGTGAAATAATAGTATTTCTTTTAAACACTTCACAGCAAAAGCATGTAGTAAAAAAAGGTGAACGTATAGCCCAATTGGTGTTTCAAGAAGCCTATAGATTAGAAGTAGTTAAGGCTGATAGCTTGGGGCAGACACAAAGGGGGCAGGGAGGCTTTGGACATACGGGTAAATAAGTAAACCTTGTAGTCTTATATCCGAATAAGGAAAG
>CAYJFV010000024.1:4035-7902 GCA_964369275.1 uncultured Desulfovibrionaceae bacterium | reverse complement strand
ATTTCTACATTTTCATTTTTGTATGTTTTCCAATTTTTTAATGCCTGTATTGTTTCTTTGTAGGGGTGGCCTATAACTATAACGTGTGAATTTGTTTGGATTGCAAGCCTTAAAGCTTTGTTTAGCTGTTTTTCAATTGCTTGCTGATTTTGAACATTATCTATAAAAACTTCTCTTTCTTTGGCAATAAAGCCATACTGTAAAGCCTGCGGAAGTAAGGTAGAGGCAGCAATAGTTTTACTGTCTAATATATGGATATGTGGGTTTAGCTCTTGCTGAACTTCTAAATAGCGTTGTACAGCTTCTGTATTTTGTGTGAAAGAAGAACCTGTATGATTGTTTACTGCAGAAGCATAGGGAACTCTGCTATAATTTAAAGTCAGTTTTTTTTTTATACTTTCTTTGGTATCTGTTGGAAGTAAAGTGTCGCTTACAACAAAACGCCCTTTTAAAGCAAGCATTGGCTGATGTAAATACACTTCTCTATTTGCATAATGTGCTAGTTCAGCGGTAAGGCTGGCATAGTTTGTATCTGGTAAAATAGAAAAAGATACGGGAAAATCTAGCGAAAATAAGTCAAACGTGGTGTCAATGCTACCGCCTAAGTCGTCAATAACAATGCTTAATTTTGCAGAAGATTGAGGTTTGTTATAATAAATTTCGTGCGTTAGTTGCTTATCAATATATATAGACGATTTTTTTTGCTTTTCGCTATATTCAATCGTTGCAGCTTCTGCCCATAAATTAAGATTTTCCTTTAATGCTTTATTGAAGCTTTCAGGCTTAATTTCTTTTGGAAGATATATGCGAATTTTTTGATAAAGAAAAATAGTTTTATTATGATTTTTTATGTAAGAACTTTCTAAAGAAATATCAATAAGCGGAATTTTATGCCTTAATAAGGCTTGAATAAGTGCATTATCTGCCTGTTTAGAAGTATCATAGATTGAAGCCGATTTCCCTTCGTTGTAAGGAATTGCATTTTCATTTAGCCTATCAGTAAAAGAATATACTTTGTCATAGTTAAATTTGTTTGAAAGTATATCTTTTTCTAAGTAATTTTTTGAAAAATCACCACTATATTCATAATTTGCATAACTTTGATTAAAAAGAGTAAAAGAAAAAAATACAATTAAAAAACATACAGAAGAAAGCTTAATCTTTCTTAAACTTTCTTCTGTTATTATATTTTTTTTCTTTGTTAAGTTAATCAAAATAAATACTTCTTAAGTTATTTGCTATTATCTTGTGCAACTTCTTTAGTAAAGTCAGGCATATCTTTTAATAGTTGAAGTGCTGTTCTTAGTTGATTATCTTTTTCAAGTATAGCTTTGTTTTCTTCTGTTATGCTATTTGGCAATGGCAGAAGTTCAGGTGCTGGGAATTTTATTGTTTGAGTTGCTATATCGCCTTCAACTTCAATATGGGTATCTAAATCTTTTTCACGTACGGAAAGTGGATTTGTTACTTTTTCGCCAGAATCGCTAAGGAAATCAACCTCAATATTAGGCTCAATGCCTTCAGCTTGAATTGATTTTCCGCTTGGTGTGTAATATAGGGCTATGGTAAGCTTAATACCTGAACCATCGCGTAATGGAATAAGGTTTTGTACTGAACCTTTACCAAAACTTGTTTCACCTACTAATAAAGCTCTTTTATTATCACTTAAAGCACCTGCAACAATTTCAGAAGCAGAGGCTGAGCCAGAGTTTATAAGTACAACTACTGGTATATCAAGAATGTCACTTCTTTGCTCGTGTGCAAGGTATTGACGGCGGGTAGAGTTTTCACGGCCTTTAATTGAAACAATAGTTCCTTCTTTTAAGAAAAGGTCAGAAACGCTTGCGGCTTGGTCAAGTATGCCGCCAGGGTTATTACGCATATCAAGCACAATACCTTTTAATGGGCCTTTTTCTTTTGCTTCATCAAGTGCTTCTTTTAGCTCATCTGTGGTTCTTTCGTTGAAAAAGGCAAGGCGTACCCAAAGGTAGCCAGGCTCAACTTCTAAGCTTGATACGCTAGTATAAGGAATAACACCACGTACTATTTTTACTTCGCGTGGCTCTTTTTCACCCTCAGAGAGTATAAGCAGGTTTACAGATGTACCTTTTTCGCCACGTATTTTGGAAACAGTTTCATCAAGTGATTTATCTAGGGTTAAAATTCCATCAACAGATATTATGATATCGCCTGATTTTATGCCAGCTTTTTCAGCAGGAGTTCCCGCTATTGGAGCAATTACAACTGGTCTACCATCTATTAAACTAAGTTCTGCACCAATTCCAAAAAACTCGCCAGAGGTAGTTTCTTGTAATGCGGCAAATTCTTCACTTGTCATATACGCAGAATGCGGATCAAGCGATTCAAGCATACCTTTAATAGCACCTTCAATAAGTTCTTGCTCTTCTAATTCTTCAACATAATATTGGTCAACTATATCGAGAATTTGGCTAAATCTTCGTAATGATTCATAATCTGGCGATTTTGCACTTGCCTGAGGAGCTATAAAAGCTGTAATTAATAAAAGAGTAAAAGAGAGTAAAACAGCTCTCGATTTAGTAGTCATGATATCCTCCAAGCACTATTTTGTGCTTTGTAGTTCGATGTGAAAAAAGATAATAAACATTTTTTAGTATATTGTAAAGCAAACTAAAGAAGAGTGAAAAATTTTGAAGTATTTAATTTTTTTTTAAATTTTTCTATTTTACCCTAAAGTGTTTAATTGTTGTGCCGTTAAAGCACGTAGAAGGCAGAACTTGTTCTTTACTTTTTTGCTTTCTGTTTTATAATGTTAAAAATTAACTCTTAAAATATTTGGAATAATCTTTGCAGAAAAAATTTGAGAGTGCAATTTTTAGTGTATTAACTGCAAAATTTTCCTACGAGGTGTTATTATGTCAATAGCTGGACAAGTTTCAATTGGTGGTTTGGGTTCAGGAACTGACTATAATGCAATGGTTGAACAACTTAAACAAGTTGAAATGTACTATGCTAACCGTCTTGAATATAATAAACAAGATTATGAATTGCAAGTAAATGCATATAATCAATTGCTTTCACTGATGAATGACCTAGAGTCAAGCACAAAAGACCTTGGAAATATTACAAGTTATATCAAGTCTTCAGGTGAATCAACTGATTCAAATTCTGTTACTGCAGATGTTGAAAAAGACGCACCTACTGGTACATATACTATTGATGTAAAGCAACTAGCAACTGCTTCTATTCAGTCTTTTAGCCTTGGTTTTACAAAAGATGAAGAAGGCAATTTTGCTGATCTTCAAACATATCCAGCTGCTGGCGAACAGCCAACTTTTAGTTATACTTTCCAAGGTGAAGAACATACAATAACACTGCAACCAGGTGAAACTATTGAAGATTTGGTTAATGCTATTAACGAAGACTCCGCTAACCCTGGTGTTAAAGCTTCGCTTATACCAAGTGCAGATGAATTTATTTTTCAAATTCAAAGTTTAGAAACGGGTACAAAAAATGCTGTTGAAATTACAGGTTCAAATATTATTGTGGAAAATCCAGCCGAGCCTGGCCATGGTAGACTTCTTTATGATGATACAGTTAGTGGTGCGGCAAATCGTAACTGGCATGAACTTGAAGCACAAGATGCAGAGTTTGTATTAAATGGTTTTGAAGCACAAGTAATTAAATCTTCTGATAATACTGTTGAAGGCGTTATTGAAGGCGTTACTTTTGACTTAAAACAAGTAACCGATAGACCTGTAACCATTACAATTTCAGAAGATACCGCCGATATGAAAGACGCAATTACTGAATGGGTTGATGGTGTAAACGATGTATTAGCAATGGTTCAAGCTTTACAAAACGTTGATGGAGCTGAATTTAACGTTG
>CAYJFV010000024.1:0-4025 GCA_964369275.1 uncultured Desulfovibrionaceae bacterium | reverse complement strand
AATACTGCCTCTGACTACCTTGATGCAGACGGTAACGAAACTGACGCAAGCGAGCAAGTAGATATTGGTTCTGTGCTTTCAGGCGATAGTTCTTTAAGACTTTTCAAAAGCCGTTTAAATGAATTAATCAGCTCAACCGCTAATGGTTTCTCTTCAACTCGTGATAACGGGCTTTATGAAGATACTTTTTCAATGCTTGCTGAAATTGGTATTACCACAGATGCTCAAGAGGGTGCAACACATGGCTTACTAATTATTGATGAAGAAAAATTAGACGCAGCTATTAAAGATAACCCACATAGTGTGGCAGAACTTTTTGCTGGCGAAGGCGGTTCAACCGATTCTGATAACTTTAGATTTGTAGACAACGTAGCCGATAGTGCAGACGCTGGTAGTTATAGAGTAACTTACGAACTTTCAGAAGGAAATACTGGTACTTTAATAGAAAATTCAGTATACATTAATGGCGTGCAAGCTACGTACTCTGATGGTAAATACACTATTACAGATTCTTCCTCTGATGCCTATGGTCTTTCTATAGCATTTTCTGGTGGTGTTCTAACAAAACCTACTAATTCAGAGGGTGGCTTACAAAGCGAACATGTAAATATTATGCAAGGTAAAGCACACGAATTATTAGAATTCTTTGAAACTGAAACTCGTGAACTTTCTTCTGATACTGACCCTATGGGTGGTTTAGTAAGTGCAAGAAAAAGCCTTGAAACAATTATTGACAATCTTGATTTAAAGATAGAAGATGAGCTTGCCCGTTTAGACTTATGGGAAACTCGTCAAAAAGCACGCTATGCAAGGCTTGATGCTTACCTAGGTGTGCAAAATGCTTTATTAACTTCAAATGCCGAAGCTTTATCACAAGCTAATATTGGTGGTTAGTTATAAATGAATAATGCGGTAAAGAATTACCAAACTGCACAAGTAAACACTGTTGGGAATGGTGAAGTTATCATTCTTCTCTATGAGGGTGCAATTCGCTTTCTTACTCAAGCAAAGGTGAAAATAGCTGAAAAAGACTATGCCACAAAAGGTATGCTTATTTCAAGAGCTATGGATATTGTGCATGAGTTAGATAATTCTTTGAACATGGAAAAAGGCGGCGAAATAGCACAAAATCTTCATGGTTTATATGTATTTGCTTCAACTACATTGCTAAGGGCTAACATTAAGCTTGATTGTGAAATGATTGATAGTGTAATTCATATTCTTTCTGAACTGAAATGGAGCTTTGAAAATATCGTAAATACGCCCGAGGCAAAAGCTGCAGAAGAAGAAATTAGGCAATCTCGCTCATCAAATTATGTGGCTAGGGCTGTTACAACTTCAGAAACTTCTAGCGTTGGGCAAAATGCGGCTAATTCTGCCTATGCAAATGTCGCAAAAAGTGCAGGGGTTGAAGTTGGACACACGCAAACTGCAAGAGTAGAAAATGCAAATACTGCTTCTGGTCAAAAAAATGAAGTTAGTGCAGATATGATTGGCTCTTTTTTAACTCAGCAAGCAAGTGCCATTGAAAGTAAGAATGTGTTGCAAGGGCAAATAGCTCAACAAGCAGTACAGCAAGCCCCGCAGGTTGCAAATACTCAAACAGTTACTCAATCTGCTAACCCGCTTACATTAAACCAAAATATTGGTGTTTCAATACCTAAACAAGTGGTTGAAAAAGAAACTGCTTTAAACACAAATATTCAACAAAGTCAACAAAGTCAACAAAATCAGGAAAGCCAGGCAAAGGCAAACCCTTTTGGGGCTGTTGAAGAAACAAAAGCACTAAAAAATCCACTACTTGCTAGGTTGAATAAAGTCTAAAAAATATAATGTTTTGTAATAATAAAGAGCTTGATTTTACAAGCTCTTTTATTTTTTTATGTAAGTAATTTTTTAGATTTTTTTTGAAATTGTATAGTAAGTAGTAGGGGTTAGATAAACTTGCAATTTGGAAAAATGTATTGTATACTAATGTAATATATTATTTCAAGGAGAGAAACATGTCTAAAAAGTTTTTTGCTACCCTCTTAACATCTTGTTTGATGTTTGGTGCAACAATTGCACAAGCTGCTCCAACCTTTGTTACTATTGGTACAGGCGGTATTACAGGTGTATACTACCCTACAGGTGGAGCTATTGCTAAAATAGTTAACGCAGCTAGAGATGAGCATAATATCCGTGCTACAGTAGAATCTACAGGTGCTTCTGTATTCAATATTAACGCTGTTATGACTGGCGACTTAGATTTCGGTATTGCTCAAGCAGACAGACAGTATCAAGCGTACAACGGTATTTCTGAGTGGGAAGGAAAACCACAAAAAGATTTACGTGCAGTATTTGCTCTTGCTCCTGAAATGGTAACATTTATTGCCGCTGAAGATTCAGGCATTAAAACACTTGCTGATGTAAAAGGTAAAACTGTTAATATTGGTAACCCTGGTTCAGGTAACCGTCAAAATGCTATCGACGTTTTCGAAGCTGCTGGCATTGATTACACAAAAGATTTCAAAGCTGAAGGCATTAAAGCTGCTGATGCTCCAAGAATGTTACAAGATGGACGTATTGATGGTTTCTTCTATACAGTAGGTCACCCAAATGGTAACATTAAAGAAGCAACTGCTGGTAAACGTAAAGTACGTATCGTTCCTATTACTGATATTTCAGCTTTAACAGATCAATTCCCATACTATTCACTAGCTGGTATTGATATGACACAATACGCTGATGCTACAAATGCTTCAGCAGGTAAAGTTGAAACTGTAAGTATGCTTGCAACTCTTATTACAAATGCAGATGTTTCTGATGATGTAGTATATGCAGTTACTAAAGAAGTTTTTGAAAACTTAGATGAGTTCAAAACTCTTCATCCAGCTTTAGCAAGCTTAACACCACAAAGCATGCTTGAAGGTTTAACAGCTCCAATCCACCCTGGTGCTATGAAGTACTACAAAGAAGTAGGCTTAATGAAATAATAATCATTTCAAAATAGAAGAAGATGCGTTTATATTTTAAACGTATCTTCTTCATCTTATTTAATTACCCAAGTAAAACTTTGAATACTGCTACAAGAGAGAGTGAAATGAGAGAAAAAGACTATAAAGAAAAGCTTATAGCCGCAGAACATGGTTTGCGTGGTGATACATTCGGATTTACACAGAAAATAACTACTATCATTGCTTTATGTTGGTCGTTATTTCAGCTTGCTTCTGCAAGTGTAATACTTATTGATAGTGTGTACATACGCTCTATTCACTTAGCATTTGCTATTATTCTTGTATATTTTAATATTCCAATGTTAAAATCTAGCCCCTCTTCCTCTTGGGACAGACGAATTTTACTTGCAATGAGCCGTGTTACTATTCTTGATTATATTTTTGGAATACTAGCTTGTTTTGCTGCTTTATATATTTTTATTGATTACACAGGGCTTGCAAGCCGTGCGGGTATGCCTATACCACGTGATATTGTTTTTGGCATTATGCTAATAATATTACTGCTTGAAGCTACAAGGCGTGTAATCGGGCCTGCTTTACCAATAATTGCAACTTGCTTTATTGTGTATGTTTTTACAGGGCCATATTTACCAGATTTTCTAGCCTTTAAAGGGGCTTCAATTACACGTTTTATCTCTCAAATGACAATGGATACTGAGGGCGTGTATGGTATTCCTTTAAACGTTTCCGCAACGGTTGTATTTTTATTCGTACTTTTTGGTACTATGCTTGAAAGAGCTGGTGGCGGTACATTCTTTATTCAATTAGCACTTGGTGCTTTGGGTAAATACCGTGGTGGTGCGGCTAAAGCAGCTGTTTTAGGTTCTGCGTTAACAGGTGTTGTTTCAGGTTCAAGTATTGCAAACGTTGTAACTACTGGTACTTTTACAATTCCACTTATGAAAAAAGTTGGCTATCCTGCTGAAAAAGCAGCGGCTGTTGAGGTTGCTGCTTCAACTAATGGCCAGCTTGCACCGCCTGTTATGGGTGCGGCGGCATTTATTATTGCTGAATATGTAAACGTTCCTT
>CAYJFV010000023.1:0-12270 GCA_964369275.1 uncultured Desulfovibrionaceae bacterium | reverse complement strand
GATGACGTGGGTTCTTAGGGAATTGACCTTCCCTAAGCCCTCGGAGAGAAAAAAATTGTATGATACTGTAAATTAGGATGACATGGGCGAGAACGAGGAACAAAAAAATTACGCAACAGGAGTTTAGTTAACCTAAATGACTGGAGCGTAATTTTTTTTGGCGAAGTTGTTTTATTATACAAAAATATAAATTCTTTGTGTAGCACTAAAAAAGGTTGTAGTTTTGGGAGAGAACGAGGAACAAAAAAATTACCTGACAGGAGTTTAGTTAGCCTAAATGACTGGAACGTAATTTTTTTAGCGAAGTTGTTTTATTATACAAAAATATAAATTCTTTGTGTAGCACTAAAAAAAGGTTGTAGTTTTAGGCGAGAACGAGGAACAAAAAAATTACGCGACAGGAGTTTAGTTAACCTAAATGACTGGAGCGTAATTTTTTTTGACGAAGTTCTCGCCAAAACTACAACCTTTTTTTTAGAAGGAAACTTTTGCTAATTCTTCTGATAATAATACCGCCGCACCGGATTCCATGTAAGAAAGGATACTACCCGCTTTTTTGCCATCCATTCCAGATAAAATTTTAACAGCAATCTTAGGGTCAAGTCCAGCAAGAGCAGCAGCAGCCTGACGTGGTTTCATGTTAATGTACATATCAATAAGGTGCTGAATTTTAGCGTCTTCTTGGTTATTTGCGTTATCTACGGTAGATTGTAGTTGCCCTTCAATAGCACGCATTTCTTGTATTCTAGCTTGAGTTTGCTGTTCTAAGGCACGTAATTCTTGTTCTCTGCGGTTAAATTCTTCTGATTTAATGCTTGCTGTATCGGTTGGCATATAAGGGTTATTTACGCTAGGCGATGGAAAATAATCTGGTGAATTTGTATCTGGGCGTAGGAACTGCTCTGCCGCGATAGGTGACTGCCTTGGGGCAACTTGTGGAACAAGTGGTGATGGGTTTGGAGTTGCCACTTCAGGGTTTGGTGAAGGTGGTATATTTTCAACTGCATACGCTTGCTTTGGTGAGAATATAGAATTTCTACCAGTAATTGTTGTAGGTATATCTTTAGTTATATTTTGCTCTACTGCAACAGTTTCAATTTTTTGACTAGCTTTTTCTTGTGTTGCCGGGGTTTTGCTTTCTGTATTTTTAGTTTTTTCAAGTTCATTCATTGCATTTATTCGTGCAATTGCTTTTAGGTCGTGTTCGGAATATTTTGTTTCTTTATTTGCAACATTTTCAAGAATAAAGCTTTTGAAAGTGTTAAGTTTAAATTCTGGTAGGTTAGCAGGAAAGAATAAAATTCCAACTAAAAGAGAAATTTTAATGCTTGCTACAAGAAAAACTAATAATAAAAGTTTATTCAAACGAGCTACTTTCGGGGTTTCGTGTTGCTCGCCCTGTTGTAATTTCATCAAAGAATTTTTGTTCGTTTTGCTTTTCTTGGTAAACATAATCTTTTTCCTCTTTCTCTTTAAGTTTTTCTAAGATTTTCTTATCTTTCGCTTTTTCTGTAAGTAATTTTCTTGCTTCTTCAACTTTTGCTGATAGAAATTGTAAATACTTTTGCGATTTGACAAGATCTTCTCTTAGACCGCGAACATAGTTTTGAATCATTTCACGTTTTTCAAAGTCTAGTCCGCTAAGAGATGCAAGGCTTGCTTGCTGTTCAAGTAAGGTTGACTGTAGGTTTTTAAAGCGTTCTTCTTCTCGTAGTCTTTCGCTTTCGATACGGGCAAAAGCAATTTTTGCTTCTTGTTCTAATTGCGTTCTATAATTTAGAACTTGCTGTAATGAAAATTTGAATGCCATAACTTTTCCTGTCATTTTACCGACGTTTAATTAATCTCACAATTTGTTATAGCATGAAGTGTGCCAAAATATAAAAGTTTATGATGTTTTATAAACCTAAGCTTTTATCAAAATATGCACGTAAAGATGGCATAAATATTATTGGAATAGATTTTGCTGATTTACTTGAATTAATTTCTCTGAAGATGTTTTCAATTTGCAAACTTAACTGTTCATCTTCATATTCTGATTCGATATGCAATTCATATAAATTTTCACTTATACCGCGTAAACGAAATGGGTATGGAATAAGTTTTTTTAGTGCCTCTTCGGCTTTGTCAAGGAACAATATATCTTCTTCATTTAAAGTTATATTGTAGTTGAAGCGGGTAAGTAAACACGCTTGTGAGGGTTGACTATACAGTGGTAAGTTCACTTCTTTTGCAATATCTCGTATATCTTTTTTTGAAATGGCTACTTCAATGTATGGGGAGAAAATTTGCAGTTCTTTTAAAGCTTCCATGCCAGGGCGATATACGTTTAAATCGTCAGTATTGCTACCATCACAAAGGGTATAACCCTCTGTTTGAGAAAGCATAAAAGAAAAAATTGCTTTTTTGCAATAATAACAACGCTTCACGTCGTTTTCTTTTACTTCTTTTATTTCTAATGGGTTGAATTTAAATGTAGTAATGGGAATTTGTGTTTTTTGAGAAAAAAGTAAAAGTATTTCTTCTTCTTCTTTTGGAATATGCACGCCTTGAATATGAAGAATTTTATAATTTGCACCTGATATGCTTGCGGCATAAGATAGTAACCTACTATCTAGCCCGCCAGAACAGGCAATAGCTACATTCTTTTTATTATTTAATAAAGTTAGTAAAGCTTGCCATTTATCCATATATGTTTTACAATCACTTTGTTTGTTATATTCTTTCATGCAAAATTAATACCCTATTTTTATTTAATTTCAAAGATTTATTTTTGAGCTAATAAATATTTTATTGCAAGGTAACAACAATATAAATGATAATTTAGGTGAACTTATGAATAATATTCTTTTTGACCATGGGCGTACTAGCCGTATTGGTCTGCCAGAAGCTGTTTTTTGCGAAGGAAAAGCACTTGAGGCTGTAAGAAGCTTAGTAAGAGAATTTGATTTAAATAAAAATCCTATTCTTTTTACACGTTTAGCAAAAGATGTTTATGATAATTTTTCAGAAAATGAAAAAAAAGCTATAGATTATGACGAGCTTTCACGCACTGCTTTTACAGCTTGCCTACCTAAAAAAGAAAAAGGTTCTGTAGCTATTGTATCAGCTGGTACGGCAGATGCTTATGTATCGCATGAAGTTTCACGTACTTTAGAATATCTTGGAATTTCGTATACTCTTTTTGAAGATAATGGAGTAGCTGGCTTATGGAGGCTTACTTCAAACCTTGACAATATTAACTCTCATGATGTTGTTATAGTGGTTGCTGGCTTAGATGCTGCTTTAGCTTCTGTTCTTGGTGGGCTTACAATGAAACCGCTTTTAGCTGTTCCTACATCTATTGGGTATGGTGTAGCAACGGGTGGTAATTCTGCTTTATCTTCAATGCTTTGCTCGTGTGCACCTGGTGTTGGCGTGTTTAATATTGATAATGGATACGGTGCGGCATGTGCTGCTGTAAGAATTTTAAATGCTCTTTATTACCATCAATCATAAGGAAATAAAATGTCACATTCACATAATGAAATAACAATTCCACATCATCACGAACACGAACATAGCCATGACCACGGGCATGGGCATCATCATGGGCATGGCAAATGCAAAGGACATGGTAAAGGACACGGTAAAGGGCATGAAGGCAAAGGCTGTTGTAAACACAAGAAAATTTGCCATGGTAAAATTTTTGTTCTTCGTCCTCAATCTGGCATTTCTGGTGACATGCTATTATCTGGTTTAGCAAAGCTTACAAATACAAATAATGCCGAGCTTTTAGCTTTAGTTGGAAAGCTAAACCTTCCTGTTCAAGATTTAATTGTTGAAGTACATCAAGAAGTTTTAAATGGTATTACTGGCTATAAAGCGAAAATTGAACTTCCGCACGAGCATGCACATAGAACTTTAGCGGATATTACGCATATTATAAATAATTCTGATATGACTGACAAAGCTAAAGAATACGCTATTTCTGCCTTTACTTATTTAGCTGAGGCAGAAGCAAAAGTGCATGATACAAGTGCAGATAAAATTCATTTTCACGAAGTCGGTGCTTTAGATAGTATTATAGATACTTGCTTATGTGCTATGTTGTTTGACAAGCTTGAACCTAACCATTTTATTTGTGGCCCACTTCCTGTGGCAGATGGTAGCGTAAAGTGTGCTCATGGTGTGCTATCTACCCCTGCACCTGCTGTGCTTCACCTTTTACATGGCATGAAAATTACTTCAAGTAATGGCAGTGGCGAAATGCTTACCCCAACTGCAATTTCTTTATTGAAAGCTTTTAATGTAGAATTTGGAAATTGGGCAGAAATGACTTTAGAAGACCATTATATTATCTATGGTTCACGTATAATTCCTAATATTCCAAATGGTGCAATTTTTGCGGTTGGAAAATATTAACTAAGTAATGCAAGAATCTTCAAATAATCTTACTAAGCTTTTATTGTCGTGGTATCAAGCTAACGCAAGGGCTTTGCCGTGGCGTACTGATTATAAGCCCTACCATGTTCTTGTTTCAGAATTTATGCTACAGCAAACGCAAATGGAACGTGGGGTTATATATTTTAATAATTGGATGAAAAAATTTCCAACTATTACTGATTTAGCCAAGGCAAGCGAAGAAGAAGTGTTGCGTATGTGGGAGGGGCTTGGTTACTATAGAAGAGCCTACTATCTGCATGCAATTGCTAAAAAAGTTCACGCAGAATATAATGGAGTAATTCCACCTAGTAGAGAAATTCTTGCAACTTTTAAAGGCCTTGGCGACTATACCCTAGCTGCAATTTGTGGTATTGCCTATAATCAGCCAATTGTTACAATTGATGCGAATGTAGAGCGTGTTTTCTCGCGTCTATTTTGTATCGAGGGCAATGTAAAAACTAAGCCTGCAAAAGATTTAATAAAACAATATGCATATAAATTTTTAGATAAAGATAATGCAAGACAATATAATCAAGCACTTATGGAACTTGGGGCTTTAATCTGCAAGAAAAAAGCTGAATGTAATTTATGCCCATTAAGTGAACTATGCCAAGCATATAAAACTTCAAGTCAAGAAAACTTCCCCACGCTTGCAAAACCACAAAAGAAAATTTATGAAGATTGGTTGCAACTAATTATTATAACAAATGATAATAAAATTTTGCTAAAACAAAGGGATAAATCTAAACATTGGGGGGGCTTGTTTGAATTTGTATCACTAGAGGCTATAGATAGAGAACATGCAAAACTTATTGATAAAAAGCTTCTTGAATTACAAGTTATAAAAAAAGAGATTATGTACGAATGTACAATACCTTATACATATACAAACCATAAAAACACAGTAGCATTTTATAAAGTATATATTGAAGAAGAGAGTGAAAATTTAAAGAATAACTACTTTAATGACTTTATTTTTATAGAAGAAAGTAATTTAAAAAGTTATGCCCTACCCTCACCATATAGAAAGGCAATTGATATAATTTTTGCAAACTAAAAAGGCGTTACCCTAAAGGATAACGCCACATTTTTAGGTCAAGCTACATATTATCAATAACTTTTAGTACGCTAAAGAAAACTATGCTATATTACTGGATCAATTAGCCCAATATTGCCATCACGTTTTTTATAAATTACATTTACTCTATCAAGTTCAGCATTTAAAAATACTAAAAATTCTTGATCATTTGCATCAAGTTGCAGTACTGCATCATCAAGCAAAATTGGCTTAGGTGAGAAGAACTGATCGCCACTAATAATTTTTATGTCGTCATCTTCTTCAACTTCGTAAGCGTAAACATCAATTTGCTTTCCACCCTTAGACTTATGCCTATCGCGTGTTTTTGTGGCATGCTTACGAATTTGTGATTCTAGCTTATCAGACATTAAATCAATTGTTTGATACATATCTTGTGATTCTTCAGATGTAGAAACATTCATTCCCTCACCAGAAAGAATTACTTCAACTTTTTGTCTGTGTTTATCAACGGAAAGTAAAACCTGTAAGTCGAGCGCGGCGTTTTTACCAAAAAAACGACCAACTTTTTCAAAGCGACGGCGTGCGTACTTTTTCAAATGCTCAGAAGCCTCAAAATTGCGAAACGTAAATGTAATATGCATATTCAACCTCCTCACTTAATTTCTATAACCATTAAATATATTAGAACATATTTTCAAAGTACTTGCAATAGATATTTTTTGTTTTATTTTTTCTTAATAAGAATGATTTCTTATAAGAGGATGAAGAAATATCATATTTCATATTAAATTTGCTTAAAATCACATATTTTTATAGTAAAAAAGTATAACATATAAAAAAATATGATTTTTTGAGGGCTTGCCAAAATTAATCTAATGTGCTAGATAAAATCAAACTTCTTCTATATGAAGAAAAAGGGAAGAACTATGAAGAAAAAATCGTTTACACCATATATCATTGCTCTTGTACTATTCGTATCTGCTATCGGCTTTATGACATATTCAGGGCTTAATTCTGGTGCTGTTTACTTTTTAAATGTTTCAGAAGCTCTTGCTTCAACTGATGCAAGCCTAGAAAAAAGTATGCGTCTTTTTGGAACTGTTGGAAGTTATGAAAAAAATTCTTCTGGCGACAGTGTTGTTTTTACTCTAGTTGATGCTGAAAAACCAGACTTTACAATGACTGTAACATATTCTGGCGTTATTCCAGATACTTTTGAACATGAGGCAGAAGTTATTCTTGAAGGTAATATGGCTAGTGGAACAGAGTTTCACGCAAAAACTTTAATGACAAAATGCCCTTCTAAGTACGAAAAAGAAAATCGTACTTAATTCAAACAAAATAATTTTTTACAAGGTAAAACATGTATACTTTAGCTCATTTTTTAGAGTTAATTACTCTTTTTTGTGCCTTTGCAGGTATAATTTTAGCATCCCTATCACTTTATAAAGGCAATGCCTCTTTAAACCTTGCTTTTGTTGAAAAAGCAAGCCTAGGAATTTCAGCAGGGCATGCAATTGCTTCTGTAATTTTGCTTTATGCCTTTCTTACTTTTGATTTTTCACTTGAATATGTTTCAAGCTATTCAGATAGAACCCTACCGCTGTTTTATAGAATAACAGCTTTTTGGGCTGGGCAGGCTGGTTCTTTATTGTTTTGGGCTTTAATGGTTGCTTTATGTAATGCGGCTTTTCAGCTTACTCAAACATATAAAGCTTTAAGTGCTGAAACAAAGCAATGGTATTGGATATTTTATTGCTCAATAATGGCATTTTTTGGCTTACTGCTTACTACTTGGTCAGATCCATTTGTAATGAACGCTCAAGTTCCAATGGACGGGCGTGGTATGAACCCATTATTACAAAACCCTGGAATGATTATTCACCCACCGCTACTATTCTTAGGCTATGGTGGCTTTACAATTCCTTCATGCCTTGCTTTAGCTCAATCAATGAGTCGCAACCATTCTACTGAAGCAAGCTGGTTTCAAGTTGGGCGTCCATTTATAATAACTGCATGGATTTTCCTAACTGCGGGTATTTTACTTGGTGCTTGGTGGGCTTATATGGAACTTGGCTGGGGCGGTTACTGGGCTTGGGATCCTGTTGAAAATGCAAGCTTACTTCCTTGGCTTGTTGGCACGGCTGCCCTACACACAATGATTATTGAACAAAGAAGAAACAAATTACATAGAGTTAACGTATTCCTCATTGCCTTAACAACTGTTACTGCTTTCTTTGCAACCTATCTTGTACGCGGTAATGTTGTAGATTCTGTACATGCATTTGGAAGCGGTGGTGTTGGGCCTGCTTTATTAATATTTGTACTTGCTTCAACTTTCCTTATAACACTAGTTGCGTTTTCAGCACCTAAAGTTGAAGGTGCAGAAGACTTAGCAAACATTAATACACGCGAAGGCTTCTTAGTGTTTACTGCTTGGATACTTATTACACTATCTCTTATAATTTTAGTTGGTACACTCTTCCCTGTTTTTTCAACACTATGGTCACCACAGTCTATTGGTTTAGATGCTAATTTCTACAATGCAGTTTGTTTACCTTTATTTACTGTGCTAGCTGCCATGCTTGTTGTATGCCCATACTTAGGTTGGAATGGTGGAATAAAAAATATAAAAGATATCACTACCGTAGCTTTAGCTATTGTACTTGCAATGGTTCTTTTCTATATAAAAGGCTATAATGATATTTTTGCACTTATTTCTTCTTCATTAGCTGTTGGTATTATAGTTTCCTCTGCAATTATGCTTTATAAACCAAGCAGCCGTAGTTTTATGCCACGTTTTGCTGCACACGGGGTACATTTAGCTTTCGCTTTAATCGTACTTGGCGTTGCATTTTCAGGTGAATATAAACTTGAAAGAGATGTTACACTTGGCCGTGGCGAATCGGCTCAGCTTGGTGATTATGTTATTACTTTAAATGAATTATATGAAGGTGAAGCAGCCACTTTTGCTTTCCTTGAAGCTGAAATTATAGTAAGCAAAAATGGAAAAATTCTAGGGCAACTATCGCCACAAAAAAGAATTTATAATAAGTTTTCGCAACAATCTTTTTCAGAAGTTGGTACAATGCCAAGTATCTTCACAGAAGTATATGCAAGCCTACATGGGCTAGATAATAATTCAAAAGCAGTTATGCGTGTAAGCTTAAACCCACTTGTAAACTGGATATGGGCAGGTAGTATATTAATGTGTCTTTTCCCATTCCTTGCTATAAAAGCAATTACACGTAGGGAAGACGACGAGTAAACATTATAACAAAACATAGAGGAAGATGTATTTTTCTAAAAATGCATCTTCCTTTTTTATTTAATTTTTTCCTAAAAATTTACCTTTATTAATTTTAGACGATAACATGTTGATTTTATAGATGTTATTATAAAATTCTGCTTTGACAATAATTTATTATTATTGTATAGTTTTGCAAGTAAAAAATTTAAAGGTTTTTATGAAGTTAAAGCTTCTTATTTCTTACACAGGTACGCAATACGCTGGCTGGCAAGTACAAGAGTTAAGCCATACCTATATGCCAACAATACAAGGCGAGCTTGAAAAGGCATTTGCTATTCTTTTCAAAGAACCTATACGCGTGCTAGGAGCAAGCAGAACGGATAGTGGTGTACATGCAGATGAGCAGTGTGCCCATTGCACAATTCCCTATTATCCACGGAATATTGTATGGTTACAGGCAATTAATAATCTACTTCCGCTTGATATTAGGGTGAAAGAAGTTACATTAGTTGACGATGATTTTCATGCTCAATTTAGTTCTAAAGGTAAAATGTATACCTATACATTATGGACAGATAGGAACTATATACACCCAAGGTTGACCCCTTTTGCATGGATGTGCGGAGAGCTAAACTTTGAAAAAATTGAAGAAGCAATTCCGTATTTTATTGGCACACATGATTTTAAATGCTTTCAAAATGTAGGCACTGAACTGTATACTACTGAACGCACAATATATTCCATTAGCCTAAAGCATATTTCTAAAGCACAATGCGACATTGTAATTTCTGGCAATGGTTTTCTAAAGCAAATGGTAAGAAATATGGCAGGCTTATTTGTAAGCATAGGTAAAGGGAAAATAAGCACTTTGCAAGCGGTTGATATTTTAAATTCTAAATGCAGAAATTCAATTTACCCTACCGCCCCCGCACAAGGGCTAACACTAACTAAGGTTTTATATGAATAAAATGAATATACTACAAGTAATAAATGTTCGTTTTTACAATGCTACAGCATGGTATGCTTTGTTTTTAAGTAAAACCTTATGCGAAATGGGGCATAACTCTACTGTTATTACTCTTGAAGGCACTTTATCAGACAATAAAGCGATTGAAATGGGTATACCAAGAGTTGCAATACCTTATAATCAAAAAAAGCTTACAAACCTACCTAAAATTTATGCCTTTTTAGAAAAAGAAATACAAAGACTAAAACCTGATATTGTAAATTGCCACCGTGGGGAACTTTTCCCCTTGTTTATTTTGCTAAAAAAGAAATACGGTTTTAAACTTGTTCGTACTCGTGGCGACCAACGCCCCATCAAAAAAAATATTTTTAATAAAATTTTCTATGCAAACCAAAGCGATGCAGTTATTGGAACAAATAGCAGAATTTATAATGAGCTAATCAACACTCTAAACGTAGATAAAAGTAAAGCATTTTCAATACTTGGCGGCGTTGATACTTGTGTATTCTACCCAAACACTGATAATAAATTGGCTTTGCGTGAAAAATATAATTACACTTCAAGCGACTGCGTATTAGGTTTACTTGGAAGGCTTGATACTGTAAAAGGGCAGATAGAAAGTATTCTTGCACTTGCTAAAGCCGTAAATGAGCTTGGTGTAAAGAATGTTAAGCTTTGTATTATTGGCTTTGATGAGCTATACCTAAAATCTAGTGAACTCTACCCTATAATTGAAGAACATAGCTTAGAAAACTATGTACAAATTACAGGCAAAGTATCTAATATAAATGATATTTTAAATATGTGTGATATTGGCTGGCTATCGTCAGTTGGTTCAGAAGCTATTGCAAGAGCCGCCTTTGAATTTATGGCTTGTGATATTCCATTAATTTCATCAGAAGTTGGCGTTATGCCAGATATCACACTAGATGAGGCTCGCTTTAAAACAGCTAATATTGACGATATGGCAGCATTTATTGAAAAAATTTCTAAGGCCTTTGATGTAAAAAATACATCACAAGAAGCAATTAATGCTCGTTCTTTGCTAGAAAACATAAAAAACTATCAAAGAAGCTTGCTGCCAAAGCTAACACTAGAAAGTTTTGCAACAAAAACTTTAGAAGTATATACTTCAACTTTACATAAAAACTAGGTAGGAAAATATGAATTATTCTTTTGCAAGTGACAACACTTCCGCAGCTCACCCAGATATAATGCAAGCAATGGTAGAAGCAAATAACGGTGCAGTTATGCCCTACGGGCTTGATGAAGCCTCTTTACAAACTTCTACTTTTTTTAAAGAACTTTATGGAAAAGAAACTGAGGTATATTACGCACTTTCTGGTACTGGTGCCAATGTTATTGCACTAAAAGCTTTACTTAGACCTTGGCATGGCGTAATTTGTACTGATATTGCTCATATCAATACTGATGAATGTGGTGCCCCAGAAGCGTGTACAGGCTCAAAAATGCTTACTGTGCCCTCAGAAAATGGGAAGCTAAACCCTAAAACAATACAAAAATACTTGCTCGATTTGCACAACATCCACCATGTAAAGCCTGCAGTTCTTTCTATTACACAAGCAACCGAACAAGGAACTGTATATTCAGTTGATGAAATAAAAGCAATTACTAAACTTGCACATGATAATGGCCTGCAAGTTCACATGGACGGGGCTCGCATTGCAAATGCTCTTATTGCTTTAGGGACTTCACCAGAAAATATTTTAAGTGACTTGAAAAAAATGACAAAAGATGCTGGCGTAGATGTGCTATCTTTTGGTGGTACAAAAAATGGTATGATGATGGGTGAAGTAGTTATTTTCTTTAAACCAACACTATCAGACGATTTTTATAGATTAAGAAAGCAAAGCTTACAGCATTTATCTAAAATGCGTTATCTTGGAGCTCAGTTTGGGGCGTACTTCAAAGATTCGCTTTGGTACTACAATGCAAAACAAGCAAATGACATGGCTCAATATTTAGCAAATGAATTATCTAAATTACCACTAGTAAACATTTCTCGCCCTACTGATATAAATATGGTGTTTGCAACAATGCCTATTGAATTAATTAAGAAAATTCAAAAAGAATACTATTTTTACGAAATCGACCCAATATTACATGAAATTCGTTTAGTCTGTTCTTTTGCTACACAAAAAGAAGATATTGATAAATTTATTGCAAAACTAAATGTAATATCTTACGAAAGTGAGTAATTATGAAAACTTATGGAATAATACCAGCAAGATATGCAAGTAGCCGCTTTGAGGGTAAACCCCTTGCTTTAATACATGGAAAGCCTATGTTCTATAGGGTTTATGAAAGAGCGTGCAAGTCTAACCTACACGAAGTATACCTAGCCACTGATGATGAACGTATACAAAAAGCAGCAAAAGAGTATAATGTTCCTTGTATTATGACAAGAGAAGACCACAATTCTGGCTCTGATAGAGTTTTTGAGGCTGCAACAAAGCTAAATGTTTCAGAAAATGATATTATCGTGAATATCCAAGGCGATGAACCACTTCTTCAGCCAGAAATGTTAAATCAGCTCATAAAGCCATTTGCTGATGAAGCTATACAAGT
>CAYJFV010000022.1:10821-12493 GCA_964369275.1 uncultured Desulfovibrionaceae bacterium | reverse complement strand
AAACGCGTTTTATAGTTTCAAATGACTTGTTTTTATCAAAGTGAGAACGCTCAGGTAAAAATACACGGCGAATACCCTCAGCATTTTTTATAAAAGCAGGCGGAGTAACCGTATCAATAAGAAGCAATTCTTTCGGGGCTATTTTTAATACCCATTGCGTAGCTTCAGTTTCTTTATTGGTTTCAACGCCCGTCCAATCACCTGTAGAAGCATCTAGCCACGCAAAAGCATATAATGAAGTTTTAGGATTATATAAATACGCACCTAAATAGTTATGCTCTTTTGCGTTTAAATTGTTAGGTTCTAAAACAGTTCCTGGTGTAATTACACGAGTTACAGCACGCTTAACTAGGCCTTTTGCTGTTTTAGGATCTTCAATTTGGTCACATATAACAAGAGTAAAGCCACGCTCTATTAGCTGGCTAGCATAGTTTTCTAAAGCATGGTGCGGAACACCAGCCATAGGTATGCCAGATTCTTTAGAACGTGAAGTAAGGGTAAGTTGCAATTCCCTTGCTACTTCAACTGCATCATCAAAGAAAAGCTCGTAAAAATCGCCCATTCTATAAAAAAGAAAACCATCAGGGTATTCTTTTTTAATAGCTAAATATTGTTCATACATTGGGGAAAGCTTTTCTGTTTGACTCATATTATATCCAATTTTCTTGTTCTTATAAAACATTTTTAGCACGCATAACAAAACACGTGCTAAAAATTATATATAAAATTATAGCAAAAAACTATTGATTATAGTTTCTTCTTAGTTCATCTAACTTTGAACGAGTTTCTTCTAAATCTAGTTTTACTTGTTCAAGTTCAGAGGTAAGTAAAGTTTCTTTTTGAATAGCATTTTCAGTGCATTGTGCAAAGTTTGCTTCAGATTTTGCTAATTTTTTCTCTAAACCAGAAACTTTAGAAGATGAAAGGCGGCAACGAGCAGATAAAGCTAATCTATCGTATAAAAGCATAAGAAGAACAAGTAAAGCACCTGTAGTAAAAGCAAGTATTATAATAGTATAAAGAGGTACAGGGGTTGATTCAACGGGCTGCATGAACATAAAGTCAAGCTTTAGAACAACTTCTTGACTGAAAGGAGCCATATTTTGTACAAAAAATAGCATAAAAATAAAGAATATAAAAACAGCTAGAAATAATTTGATATAACGCATAAAAACACCTCTTAAAATATTATCTCAAAAAACAAAAGATTTATAATAAATTTTTTATCATATCACTTTAAAAAGAGCAAGTTTAATTTATACGAATAACTACTCTCTTATCTGAGTAAATAAGCTATAATAGCAAAAATTGTAATGCAAAAATTCAATACTTGCCATTCTATTAAGAATAGTGCATATTTTGAAAAATTGATAATTATATAATTAACACTGAAAATTAATAGCTGGAAATTTTTATGGATTCAAAATATGTTACATATAACCTTGGTAAGGTAAAAGCATTTTATATGAAAGGGCAATCGTTTGAGGCATTAAATTCTACAGTATTAGCACTTAGAAATATTGTAGAAAAACCAAGTACCTCGGGCTTGCCTGTAACAATTCGCTCTTTATTACGTGAAGCATTACAATACCTTGCCAAAGATGAAAAAATTACAAGTAAAGCAAAAGCTCCTATTGCCTTTGTACCTGGTAAGGAAGCTGCAATGCTAAAG
>CAYJFV010000022.1:0-10811 GCA_964369275.1 uncultured Desulfovibrionaceae bacterium | reverse complement strand
ACTTCTTGTTCATGCTCAAATTGCTGAATCAGTTAAAGAAACAATTTACCAAACAAGAGAAATAAAATTAAAGCTTGATAAAGCCTATAATTTAGGACTAAGACTTCTTGCAGTTAATAAAATTTCAGAAGCTGACCAAGCCTTCCAAATGGCTGTAAAATGCTATAAAACTGAAACAAAATTATTTACAATGATTTCCGAAGCTTTAATAAAAGCAGGGCAAGAAATAAGAGCAACTACCTACTTAAAAAAAGCATTAGAGCTTGAACCAAGTTCTGAAAAAGTTCAAACTCTTATAGCAAAAGTAAAAAGTAAATCAGCAACTTAATTATATGAACTATAATTTATTATAGAATTAAATTACTATAACTTGCAATTTTTTATAGAATACTTAAATTATATAAAACAAAATAATAGGAGATAAAATGTTTATTATAGATAATACATTAATTACAATAGCACGTATTCTTGGCGGTTTACTATCGTTATATAGCTTTGTAATTATTATTTCAGCTGTGCTTTCATGGGTAAACCCAGACCCATACAACCCTATTGTGCGTACTTTACGTGCTTTAACTGAACCTGTTTATGATTTAATTAGAAGATTTATTCCTTTTACTAACTTAGGTGGTTTAGATATTACACCTATCATTGTATTAATTCTAATTCAGCTTATTGAAGGTAGTTCGCTCATTATTACAAATAGCCATTTAAGAAGTTTTTATTAAATCATAATCTTATATAAAAGCTCTTTGTTGGCGAAAAACTAAACATTACTCTGTAACTACATTTTTACTTTATACTATAAAATAAGAACTAAGTTTAAAAAAAAGTAAAAAAACACTTTCCTTTTTTTGTAAAATTATGTAATATAAAATTGTAAATGGTTGAAATTTATCTCTACATAGAGGTAAACTGTATTTTGCAACTTATTTTAAAAGAATAGGAGTGTCGTATGGAGAATCATGAAACAGACTTAATTGAAGAGGCAGTAGCTAAAAACCCAGAACTTCAACCGTTATGGGAAGAGCACATCATATTAAGTAAACAAGTTGATAAACTTGAATCAAAGCCATTTCTATCTCCCTCAGAAGAAATAGAATTAAAAGAACTGAAAAAAAGAAAGTTAGACAATAAAACAATTCTTCATGCAAAAATAGAAGCCGCATAAGAAAATTGGTTTGCTACATTACAATATTTTTATGTAGTGCTTTGTATAACAATATGTAACTAAAGCAGTAGAATTGTAAAATTCTACTGCTTTTTTGAATTAATAATAATATTCTAACACTTTATATATAAATTCATATAATGTAATTAAGCTTGCAATATGTATAAGAGTTTGTTATTCTTTAGTTAGTGAATAAATTGATTTAAATTGAGGAAAATATGCCTATTTACGAGTTTGAATGTAATGAATGCAAGAAGGTTTTTGAAGAAGTAGTATTACGCACTGATGAAGTTGTTGAATGCCCAGATTGTAAAAGTCAGCAAACATCTAAGTTAGTTTCTAAATGTTCATTTGCTTCAAACTTAGGTGGGCAATCAGTTGGTGCAATGCCACAAGCAAGCAATAGTTCAAGGTCTTGCAGTGGTTGTTCTGGTGGTTCATGCTCTACTTGTGGCTAGTTTTTGTTGCCACTAGAATATAATTTATTTATTACAAGTTTAAGTTTAAGAGTGATTTTGTCGATTAGTATTAATATGCTATAGTATAATTTTGGTATTAATAAGGGTATTTGTTTATGAGAGATATTTGTATTGCAACACGTGGTTCACAGCTAGCATTATGGCAAGCACACCATATAAAAGATTTACTAACCTCTAAATACCCTACAATTAATGTAAAGCTAGAAATTATTAAAACTCAAGGCGATAAAATACTAGATGTTGCTTTAGCAAAAGTAGGCGGTAAAGGCTTATTTGTTAAAGAAATTGAAGAAGCATTAGTGCAAAAACGTGCTGATATTGCTGTTCACAGTTTGAAAGATGTTCCAATGGTTTTACCAAGTGGTTTAACAATTGCTGCATACCTTGATAGAGAAGACCCTTTTGATGTATTTTTATCTGAAAAATATGAATCCTTCGAAGCTTTACCAAGCAATGCAATAGTTGGAACTTCATCACTTAGAAGGCAAGCTCAAGCATTAGCACTTCGAAACGATTTAGATATAAAACTTTTACGTGGCAATGTTGAAACTCGTATCAATAAAATGAAAAACAATGAATATGATGCGATAATTTTAGCAAGAGCAGGTGTTAAACGCTTAGGTTTAAAAGCTACATACATGCAAAGTTTAACGCCTCCACAATTCCTACCTGCGGTAGGTCAAGGTGCATTAGCTCTTGAGGTAAGAGAAGACGATGCACAGGTTTTAGAGTTATTAGAGTTTTTAGATCATAAACCTACACGCTTATGCGTTGAAGCAGAACGTTCGTTTATGAGAACACTTGAAGGTGGCTGTCAGGTTCCAATTGCTGCCTTTGCAACGGTGTCACAGGATTCTTGTATTTCTTTAACTGCACGAGTTGCCAAAACAGATGGCACTCAAATGATTGAAGCTACTAAATCTTCAAACAATCCTGAAGAGCTAGGTAAAGAGCTTGCAATAGAATTATTAGACCAAGGTGCAAAAGAAATACTTGATGCTTTACTTTGTGAGGAGTAAACTTTCATAAAGGTGTATTTATGACATCACGTATTCTAAAATTACGTGCCTTATGTAAAGAAGATACTATTTCGTTCAATTCGAGCGATGATATACCACGTTCAAAAAACACAAAGCCAACTCAAGCTAAAGCTTTAGAAGCTTTAGAATTAGCAATGACTATTGATGACATTGGCTATAATGTATTCTTAGCTGGCGACCCTAGACTTGGTAGATCAGTTATATTAAACCAATTTCTTATCCCTTATGCTAAGAAAAAATCTACTCCTTATGATTTGGTTTATGTAAATAATTTTGAAAATAAAGATAAACCTATATTATTACGTCTTTTACCAGGGCAAGGAAAAGATTTTAAAAGTGCTTATAAAAATGTACTTGTTGCTATTTATAAAAATATAAATTCAAAATTTGAAACTGATGTATATTTAAAAACTCGGTCAGATCTTTTTGAAGCATATTCCTTAGCAAAGTCTAATTCATTAAAAGAAATGAATAAAATAGCTGCTGAGAATAATTTTGTATTAGAATTTGAAGATAAAAATTCAATTTCACTTATTCCATTAGTTAATAATAAAAAAATAAATGATGAAGATTTTGATAAGTTAGATGAAAAAACAAAAAACAATTTTAAAGAAATTGGTGAAAAGCTTCTAAAATTACTATCAAAGCATATTCGTGAAGTAACTAAAGCTGAACACGTATATAAAGAAAAAGAACAAAACCTTGAAAGAACAATAATGCAAGAAGTTCTAAACAATTTGTTTAAACCCTTCATTTTAAAGTTTTGTGAATCACTTCAAAAAAATCCAAGTGAAGAAAATATGCTTTCAGTTGATTTTAGTGATTATTTTTCTTCTGTTTATAAATATATACTTGAAAATGCTTCCGACTTTATAGCAAAAGATAGTCATGTATTTAATCTTGAGCAAGATTTGCCTTGCTATAGGGTTAATCTATTTGTAGATAATACTGATACCATAGGTGCACCTATACATCACGAAACAAACCCAGCATTATACAATTTACTTGGTTGTATTGAACGTGAAACTGAATTAGGTACTGTTGTAACGGATTTTACCCTAATAAAAGCAGGCACAATTCATAAAGCTTTAGGTGGCTACTTAATAATTCATATTACAGATTTACTTCAACACCAAAATACTTGGGAAACTTTGTTGCGTTCTTTAAGAGCTGGAGTATTGCGTATTAATGAAACTATGGAAGGTGTTGAATCAAACAGAGCAAAAATGCTTGAACCCCAGGAAATTCCATTAGATTTGAAAATAATTCTAATAGGTACTGATGCTATTTATGAAACATTATTGCTAACTGATGATAGATTTGCAAAATTCTTCAAAATTAAAGCACATCTTATAGATAGTATACCAAGAAATGCTGCAAGCATAAAAAAGTGGTTAACTACAATAGCAACTATAATAGATTCAAATAACTTTCTACCCTTTACTCGAAATGGTTTAGCCTATCTAGTCGACTATTCTTCCTTGCTTTGCGAAGATCAAAATAAGCTTTCTCTTAAATTTCCAGTAATTAGAGATTTAATGCTAGAAGCTTCTACCCTTGCAAATAACAAGAAATTAAAAATGGTAGATGATACTATTCTTCAAGAAACACTTGAAGCCTATCTTGGTAGAAGGTCTTATCTTTCAGAGCTATACTTTGAAGAATATAATAAAGAAATGATAAAGATTAAAACAAGTGGTTCAGTAATTGGACAAATTAATGTTTTATCTATAATAAAATATGCTGATTTTGAATTTGGTTTACCGCATCAAATTTCATGTTCAGTAGGTGTTGGCCATGAAGGTATAGTTAGTTTAGAACATGAAGTAGAGCAAAGTGGCTCTATTCATTCTAAGGCAATTATGATTATAAAAGCCTATCTAACACAGCATTTTGCAAAAACTAAACCCTTAGTTTTCAATGCTTCAATCTATTTTGAGCAAAACTACACCGATATTGATGGAGATTCAGCTTCTGGTGCAGAGCTTGTAGCTTTATTTTCCGCAATTGCACAAGTGCCTATAAAAAGTTCTTATGCTTTTACTGGCTCTGTAAACCAAGCTGGTGAAATTTTACCTATATCAGGTGTTACACATAAAATTGAAGGATTTTATAAATTGTGTAAGCAGCGTGGTCTTACTGGTGAACAAGGGGTTATTATTCCATATGATAACATGTCTAACTTAATGCTTACTCAAGAAATTGAAGAAGCTGTAAACAATGGTAAATTTCATATTTTCCCAATTCGTAATATAACTGAAGCTCTTAGCTTATTTACTGAATTGCCTTGTGGAAAATTTAGAAAAGATGGTACGTATACGCCAAATTCTTTATTTAGCCTTGTAGATGAAAAGTTCAAAGAACTAGGTTGGTATGCTGAAACCTCATACAAAAGAAAACCTAATAGTATTAAATAAAAAAAACCGCATTTAGGAACACCCTAAATGCGGTTTTTTTATAAAAATTACTCTTTATTATCTTCCATACTTTCTTCTAAAATTTCTATTTGTTCTGCTAAACCAAGAATGGTATTTGCATACACAATATGATTATTATAGCGTTTAAGAATTTTTTGCTTATAGCCAGTTGAAGAATACTTTTTCCAACCGTGCTTTTGCAAATATTTTGCGGCAGACATTATAGCATCTTCAGGGTCGAATAGGTTTACTATACCATCTCTATTTCCATCAGTGGCGTACATATCTAAGTTAGTAGGCATAAATTGGCATAAACCAATTGCACCGTATATTGAACCAGGAATTTCAAAAGGGTCTAAATTATTTTGAAGAAAATGCTGTACTAAAGCTCTAAATTCTTTATAAGCCCATTCTGAACGTGCTTGCATTTTTGCATTAATCCACTCTACTCTTTCTCCGTCTACATCAGGTAATTCATCTGTATAGGAACGAATTTGTGATATATCTTCAGAAACATCAGGTAATTCATTAACATAACTAGGAATTAATGAAATATCATCAGAAATGCTCATACTTGCTAAGGTAACAAAGGCATTATCTTTACCAACAAATAAGCCAAGCCTTGTTTCAACAAAAATTAATGCTGCCAAAACTTCTTTTGGAACACTATATTTTTTTTCTGCTGTTTCAAAGGCTTCATCATAGCTTTGCATAAAATCATAACACTTTAATGCATTTGCTTTAGTAACAACATCTTTATACCATGGTCCTGGTGCATCAAACTCATCACTTGGAATATCATACACATGTTCAACTTTTGGTTTTTCAAGGTATGCACTTGTGTAAAGTTCTTTTATCTTCAATCCCATTGGCTTTTCGGAAGGAATTTCTGGAAGCTTTGAAAAATATATATTCAGCTCTTCCGATGATATATCGTCTTTAGCAAGCTTTTCCATTAAAGGTAACCATACTTCTGAAGTTGGCTTAGCTTTAATTTCAGACATTTTAGCAGAAGATATATATACAGTAGATGAAAGAATACAAGGAATTACAAAAGACGTAATCAGTATTTTTTTTATCATAGTTTACTCAAAGTGGTGGTATAGTGCTTCAAGTTTCCCAACTAGATACTTTTTTGCATACTCATAAGGAAACTGTAAGTTAGGGAAGGCTTTGTTTTGAAAAATTAAGTTAACATGCTGTGCTTTGTTACGATTTTCATACATAGGCATATCAACATAAGCTAAAGTTAATTCTTGGTTCGGCATTGAAAATGCATAAATTTTACCAGAAATAAATTCTAACACTTCTGAATTAATAACTATTATAGAATTAACTAAAATAGCAGGTTCCATACAGTTAGATTTAAAAACAAAAAACTTATAGGCATCTTTCATATACATTGAAAGCATTGGCATTACGCGTTCTAGCTGAAATACATTTCCTTTACTATTGGTTAGACCAGTAAATTTTGATGAATATACTGGAACATCAACAACTAAAGATTGACCAGAGGCATGGTGTGGAACTTGCATTTCTGGCATATTTTCACTTCCATTTACTAAAGGCGGAATCCATTGTGCAGTTTCATTCACTGTCAAAGTGTGTTTAACAGGTGCTACTTCTAAAGTAAAACTGGTATTATTCTTTCTATGTGATGAAAAAACAATTGGAAGATTGTTGTTTTCAACATATTTTTTAATTAAGTCATTTGAAGGATAATTTTCAGTATGTTTTTCACCATCGCCAGTTAAAATCCAAAAAGGATTAATTTGTTTATTTTCAAAGAGAATATCTAAAAACCAAATTGGTATACTTTTCTTTTTTAGCCAATATGCGACAGTTGATTGCACAATATTAAAAGACTGTGCTAAACCAACTTGAGTAGTTGTATTCGTGGCTTCATGAATACGGGCTAGTATTCCATTATACGTTGTCATACACTTTTTTCCTATAAATAAAGTTATTTTTTAATTCATAGCCTTAAATAAAGGATGATCTTCTGAAAGAAAAACACGTGTTTGCGAGTTTAAAGAATTTTGCATAGCTTCTAAACCTCTTTGTAGGGCATAGAAATCAGGGTCTTCTTTGAAAGCATCTGCAAAAATTTTAGCAGCTTGTGCATCGCCTTCACCGTGTAAAACCTGAGCTTGATAATTAGCATCAGCTAAAATTAACGCACGTTCTTTATCCGCCTCAGAGCGAATTTTTGTAGATTCTTCTGAACCTTCTGAACGGTATTGTTTTGCTTGTCTTTCACGTTCAGCACGCATTCTATCAAAGATAGCACGTTGGTTTTCTTGCGGTAAGTCTGTACGTTTTATACGAACATCAATAACTTCTATACCAAACTCTTTCATCTGTTCAGAAGCTAAAGCAGTTACATTTTCCATAATTTGTGACCTTTCACTTGCAACAACTTCTGTTAAAGTGTGTGAACCAAGTTGGGCACGTAAATGTGAATACACAACAGCATCTAACCTTGCTTGAGCAGCAGGAATGGTTCTAACTGTTCTATAAAAATCAATAGGTGAAATAATACGCCAACGAGCATAGTTATCTAGTAAGATAGTTTTTTTATCAGAAGTTAGTGCTTCTGCGGGTCTTGCATCATAATCTAATGCACGTGCATCAAAATATGTAACGTTTTGTATAAAAGGAAGTTTAAAGTGTAAACCAGGACCGTAAGACTTATTTAACGGTTCACCAAGTTGTACTACAATAGCCTTTTCAGTTTGGTGTACAATAAACACACATTGCGTACCTAAAAGCAATGCAACAACAAGTACTATGGTAATTTTATATAAATTTTTCATGTTTTTACCTTGAATTATCTGCTTTGAGCGTAAGGATCTGGACGAAGAGAATTTTGGCCAGAATATTGATTTTGAAGATTAACACCACTTTGAGGAACTAAATTTTGCGGTGCATTATTTACTTGTCCAGCTGTAGTTGGGTTCATTGGAATAATTGGCATCATGTTTGACATATTGTCAGATACCACAATCTTATCTAAACCAGGTTGGCTAAGAATATTTTCTAAAGCCTCGTATGTTAATCTTTCCTTTGTAATTTCAGGCGATTTCTTATATTCATCAAGTATTGATAAGAATCTGCTTGCTTCACCCTCTGCATTACGTATACGTGTTTGTTTATACGCTTCAGCTTGATATACTATTTCAGCTGCATCACCACGAGCAATAGGAATTAAAGCATTTCTATATGCTTCAGCTTCATTTATAATTCTACTTTTATCTTCACGAGCAGAAGCAACGTCTTTGAAAGCATCGCTTACTTCTTGTGGTGGTTGAACGTCTTGCATCTGCACAGAAACAACATCAAGCCCAACTTTATATTTATCTAAAATACTTTGTAAAAGTACAAGCACATCGTTTTGAATTTGTACTTTACCATCAGTAAGTGCCGCATCAATATTATTATTACCAATAACTTCACGCATAGCTGCTTCTGCTGCATTTTTTAGCACAGCATCAGGGTCGGTTACGTTAAATAAATAATCAACAGCACCCTCAGGTTTAATTCTATATTGAACAGAGAATTGGATATTTACAATATTTTCATCGCCTGTAAGCATAGCCGCTTCATCTTCTATGTTCTGCGAACGCCCTTGCTGAAAATTATAATTATTTGATTGTGAACGAAAACCAATATCCGCTTGACGAATTTGTGTTACTTTTGGTTTATAAACACGTTCAATAGGAAATGGTAAATGGTAATGCGGACCTGCATCAGTTGTTTTTTCATATTCACCAAAACGAAGAACTACACCAGCTTCATCAGGTTGAATTATGTAAATACCTGATAATAACCATATACCAACTAAACCTACAGCCGCAAACTTAAATGCTTTACCACCAGAAAATTCTGGAAGATTTCCAAATGGATTCTGTGGGCTTTTTGAACGGTTAGAACGGTTACCGCCGTTGCCATTATTACCACCACCGCCATTGTTATTGTTATTCGCTTTTTTATAAAGTTCACGAAAATCAATAGGCTCATCATTAGAGCTAGATTTTTCATTGTTTTCTTGCTGTTTTTTGTTTGAGCTTAATTTATTTTCATCGTCATTCTTTGGAAACGGATTCCAAGATTGTTGCGATTTTTGTTTTTCTTTGAGTTTATCCCAATCCCAATTCATAATATATCCTCAATATAGATTTTTATTGATTTAACAACATAAGAATAAATCTATTTATCATTAAAGTCAACCAAAATAAAACATATCTTCGCTATATAGCGTATAATTTAGATAATTGACATTATCTATTATCTACTATACCTTTGAAAACATAAAAAAACAATTTTTATACAAGGAAAATTATTCTATGGGCTTTTTTTCTAAAATAAAAACTTTATTTTCTAGTGAAGAATTGGATAAAGCAACTAGCTCTTCACACGATAATACACTACAAAATGAAAATTCATTTGATGAAAACGAATTTATTCTAGCTTTAAGGCAGTCAGAGCAAAAACTTTCAGCTTGGTTACCTATTGTTCTAAATAATGTTGAAAAAAAAGGCGATTTATTAAATAATAGAATTTCTTTTTTCCTGAAATCATTAAACATACCTGAAAATGAAGTTCAAGCTTTTCTTGATGATTTTAATCAGTGGCTTGACAATATGGAATATACTTATTTAGATGAATTTAAATCTGAATTACAGTATAGGCTATCACTTGCCTTAGAACTAGAAGATGAAGAAGATGAAAAAAGTAGAGTAATTCTAAAACTTAATTCTTCATTATCAAAAACAAGAGCCCAATTCCTAGTTGGCATAAATACATTATTTTCTTCACACCAAAACCTAAGTAATGACTTTTGGGATGAACTAGAAGAACTCTTCATCATATCTGACATGGGCTATGAATCAGCCCAAAAGCTTATTTCTTTATTAAAAAACATCGCTAATACACATAGTATTGATAAACCCACAGAATTACTACCCTACTTTCAAGAAGAAGTTGCTAAACTTTTCACAACACCAAAACGTATTGAAGCAATTAACCCACCAGAAGTAATTCTAATGGTAGGTGTAAACGGTGTTGGCAAAACTACAACAGTAGCAAAACTCGCCTATAGGTCTAAACTACAAGGCAAAAAAGTGCTTATTGTTGCAGCAGACACTTTCAGAGCAGCTGCAATTGAACAATTACAAGTATGGGCTAACCGCATTGGTGTAGATTTCCACGCAAAAGCACACGGGGCTGACCCTGCCGCCGTTGCCTACGAAGCTATGGATATCGGTTTACAAGGCCAATATGATGTAATTTACATAGACACCGCAGGAAGATTACATACAAAAACAGGCCTTATGGACGAACTAGGAAAAATATATAATGTTATAGGCAAAAAACACCAAGGTGCACCCCATAGAACTATCTTAGTTATTGATGCAACTACAGGACAAAATGCAATTCAACAAACTAAATTATTTACCGAATCTGCACACGTATCCGAAATTGTTCTTACTAAACTTGATGGAACAGCAAAAGGCGGCATTGCACTAGCCCTTGCAACTCTATTCAAAACACCTATCACATATATAGGCTTAGGTGAAAAATTAGAAGACTTACGCCCCTTCAACTCTACCGATTTTGCAAACGCTTTATTCAACCTCGATGAAAACGATGAATAATATATGTCTATAACACTAGTTTATTTTACTGTATTATATTATTTTTT
>CAYJFV010000021.1:9085-12839 GCA_964369275.1 uncultured Desulfovibrionaceae bacterium | reverse complement strand
TTTCTTCCTTTCATGCAAATTTAGTATGTTCTCTATTTATATTTTCGTGGCTAAGGCAATTAATGGAAGTTGGACTGGAAAATGGTAGGTATTTTATTATGTAGTTTGTGCCTCGCTTGCTACGCAGAGCGAAAAGATTGGTAAAGAATATACCGCTTTCTCACTTGCGATAGCAAGTGTTGCACATATTAACTTATGCTCTTTATTTACTATTTCCTAGTCCAACTTCAATTAATCACCTTAGCCACGAAAATATAAATAGAAAATGTTTTATGTTTACTATGATAAGGAAAATGAAATTGCAAAGCAATTTTTACTATCAAATATGCAAACGCATAAAATTCTTTAGCGAATGAGCAATTTTCACACAAATTGTGAAGTGAAGATTTTGTGTACGAAGTATCCAAAATCTTTATAAATAAAGTTGACGTGGGGTCTTAGTGTCTTGACCGTCCCTAAGCCGTCGGAGACTTAAAAAAGAAAAAAGAGGGCAATTACTGCCCTCTTCTATTATAATTAAACTATATTTTCAACTTCTATTGCTTATTCATCATAATATCAATCAAGTTCATATCAACATCGTGCATGCTTTCGGTTGATACGCGTGCTATATTATCAATAGTATGCTCAACGTGTTCGCTTATTATGCCATCGCTTGCATTTGGGGCACTGCCATATAGGGCAAGTTTTGCGGCAAGAACGGCTTCGCCTGCACAATTGCATAGTTTTGAAGCACAGCTATCTTTCGCACCGTCGCACATAATACCTGAAAGGCTTGAAAACATATTTTGCATTGCGTCTTCAATTTGTTGTTGATTACCACCTAATATCCATGTAATTGTGCCTGCACCACCTGCGGCAGTAAATAAAGCACTACAAATAGGCGATAAAATACCAATTGCATATTTAATTCTAATTGATAATAAGTAGCACATAAATAAGGCACGCAAGGTTTTTTCACGCTCTAAACCTAAAAATTCGCAGGTAGCTATAATTGGTAAGGTAGATTCAAAGCCTTGGTTACCGCTACCAAGTAAAGTCATGGCTGAACGCGGGCCACCGCCCATACGCATATCAACCGCGGCGGCTACTGTCATTTTTACATGATAGAATAAATCGTCTTCAACAACTTTATTATCAATCATTTTTTTAATTGTTTTACCAATTTTCATGCCATAATCATTGGTTAAACCCTCTTTAGAGGCTTCTTTATTCATATCAATTGCGGCTTGTAAAAACTCAAGCTCGGCTACTGGAGTATTTTCAGCTATCTTTACTAGTTCGGCTACTTTCATAGACATAATGGCAGATTGCTTTTTGTCGGCTAATTCATTTTTTACATTTACTAGCACTTCGCCATTGCGTTCTAAATGCACCATTTTATCGTGTCCGTCATAAGTAATTGAATATACACGCTCTTCATCATTCGTGGCTGTTACTTCAATAAGTAAGTGCGTTTCTTTAATTACTTCAACTTCTACAAAGTCTTGTGCAACGAGTGCTTTAGCTTCTTCAATTAATGCAGGGGTAATTCCTGCAAAAATTTCCATTGTATTCCCTTGTTTAGCAAGCAAGAAACCTAAGGTTGCAGATAATGGAATACCACACTCGCGTGTGCCTGGAATGGTTACAAAGTACGCATTTTTAAAAACATTAGAACTTACCCTTAAATGTAACTTCTTTGCTGGTTTTTCCAAATAAACACATGTATTAGACACCGCTAAACCAACTGCTACAGGCTCGGTACAGCCTAAACTTGGTTTTAATTCTGATTTCACTAATGCAATAAGTTCATTTGTAGTCATATTTAGCTCCAGTATGATAGTTTAAATGATAATCGCCCTAACTATTACTTATTTTGTAAATAAAGTCAAGGCGATACAAATTATATACTTAATGTATCTTATTGATTATAGCCTAATTCTCTAGCAAGAATTTTTGCTGTCAATTCAGCTACTTCGCCTGTAATAGTGATACAATGTTGCATATGAATATCTGAACCAAACTCCATACCCTTAGTAAGAATTTTACAACAGCAAACTTTACGCGTTGCGGTGAATTTTTCTTGCAATTCTTTTGTTAATTCCATAGCTTTTACTACTTCTTCACCTTTTGCTTTATCGCGGCCAAAGAACATACCTAAAGCCATTACACCAGCATTTACTGCACCGCAAGTGCAACCATTACTCATACCAACTGGAAAACCAGAGGCTAATTTAATAATATCATCTGAAAAGGGTGCATCAAAGGCATCTTTTATTGTTTTTAATAAAGCTTCCGAACAGTAAAAATCGCCCTCTCCGTAGTATTGTTCTGCTTGTTCCCTAATTGCTGTAATATCTATATTTTTTGACATAATTTAATCCTATTTATATTTTAAACGCGAACAACTTTATCAGCTAAATCTATTGAAGTTACAATATCTAGCATATTTGTGCTTTCGCCAACTTTTTTTAATTTTGTTAAACCATAAAACTCTAAACAGCTTCCACACACCAAAATTTCAATGCCCGACTTTTCAAGTGCTTGTAATGCGTCAAGTGCTTTACCCTCGTTCACAGCAAGCTTTACACCGCCATTTACAAGAACTATTTTCAATATATTATCTGCCATTTCATATAAGGTAGATAAGAAGTTTTCCATAAGCTTTTGCCCTAGAATATCATCGCCACTGCCCATTACATCAGAAGGGATTAAAAACATGGTTTTTGCAATATAACTATCAGAATTATTAGCAAAACTAGATTTTTCTTTTTCTTCTATTGGGGCTGGCTGAAAATTAGGGTCTAAACTTGCTTGAACAACATAGCGTTTAGAATTTTCTTCATGTATAGTTGCAGTGTAACCACTTGTTTTTAGAAATCTTTTTATATTTTCAGAAGCAGGTTCATTATCAACTATAACATGTAAGTTTTCTGGCTTACTATCTGCTAAAAATTTTTTGCATTGAATAACTGGTTCAGGGCAAGCAAGCCCCGTATAATTTACTTCAATCATTGTGTACTCTCTTGTTAATAATACAATTTTGACAAGCTATTATAATCTATCTCGCCTTGACATTTACAGGCGTTTCGACTAACTTAATCATAAGTACACAAAATAATAACGTGACTAGAGTATAAATCATATTTTCAGGAATGCAAATGTTTTTTCAAAAAAATTTAAAAAACCACGCATCTTATAATATAAAATGCCTTTTAGCAGATAAAAATAGTAATATTTTTTCTGCTTTTTCTCACATTTTATATGCAAAATATGATAATTTAGCATCTAACAAAATTCATTTGTATACTGTTTTTTCGTATACAATGAATAAAGCTAAAGCCACACTTCTTTGTGCAACAGGCTTTACATGACAATGCCTTATTAAAGGGTAGGTTGCTCTTTTTATTGGCTTATACTTTAGTATTCTTTAGTAAATATTTGTATTTTATTATGTTTATACATTTCATACAATTTAATAAGCTAATACACCACCCATATTGTTAATATACCAATTTAAATTATAAACTCTTATTATTTTAATTGAGGCTAGAATGTCACAAATTGATAAACCAACCTATGTTGCAGGCATAGATGTTGGGTCTATGGCTGCGAAAGCTGTAATTTATGATATAAATAAAAATGAAATTTTTTCTTCGGCTATTGTGCCAACTGGGTGGACTCCTAAAGAATCTGCCTACAATGCTTTAGAACAAGCATGCCTAAATAATGCCGACAAAAGAATTACAACCAATGACATATCATACATTAT
>CAYJFV010000021.1:0-8985 GCA_964369275.1 uncultured Desulfovibrionaceae bacterium | reverse complement strand
ACGGTAAAAAGAAAATGTATGAATTTCTTCAAGAAAAGAAAAATTTACTTTTACTTCAACTACCACAAAAGCAAGACGATAAAGCACTTGCCTACTGGGAAGAGGAATTACAATTATATATCAAGAAGTTAGAGCAAGAATTTAACGTAACAATTACAGAAAAAGACTTGCGTGATGCTATTGAATTAATTGATAGAGAACGCCAAGCAATAAAAGCTGTTATGGACTTAGCTAAGCATAATCCTTCACCGATTTCAGGCATGGAAATGCTTGAAATTACTTTCAAATCTGCATTCTTGGTTGATAAAGAATACGCAATTGAATGCCTAGAAGAAATTTATAATGAAATTAAAGCAAAAGTAGACGCTAATGAAGTAGCTGGCAACAAAAATGCACCAAGAATTTTATTAACTGGTGTGCCTGTTGGTTTAGGTTCGCACAAAGTAGTGCAACTATTAGAACAACTTGGAGCAAGTGTTGTATGCTTAGACAATTGTTCAAGCTATAAGAAAACTCGTATTGTAGTTGATAAAACTATTGAGCCAATTAAAGCATTAGCAAAAGCGTATTTAGAGGTTCCTTGTGCTGTAATGTCGCCAAATCCTTACAGATACAAAGCTTTAGAAGAAATGAGTAAAGATTTTAAAGTTGATGCAATTGTAGATTTAACTTGGTTTGGTTGCCAAACTTATGAAACAGAGTCTTCACGCATTAAAAAATTCGTTCGTGAAGAACTAAACCTACCTTTCCTACAATTAGAAACAGATTATGCCGATTCTGATACTGAACAATTAAAAGTAAGAATTGAAGCATTTTTAGAAATGCTATAAAATTATATTAATTTTATCATAAACCTAAAAAAAGCACGCTTAGCGTGCTTTTTTTATAAATTATATTTTAGAAATTAGAGCATATTTCTAGCGTAAATTATGTATTTCTTGGTTTGAACTTCCAATATAGGGAATTTCAAGTGTGCGTTTAGAAAGAATAAATCTACCAGTAATTAAGGTATTTGCATAATTATCAATAATTTCTTTTCTAAGTAAAATTTTTTCTTCTTCTCGCTCTGCATTCAGCAATTCATTAAATTCATGCCCAGTATAAATTGTAATATGTCGCCCTGCTTCATGTAAAACTTTAGTGATATTTCTTAGTGCTTCTTCTTGCAAGAAAGGTTCGCCGCCTGAAAAAGTAACCCCTTTTGCAAGCTTACTTTCATAAATTTCTTTGTATACATCAAGCCCGCTTACTAGAGTTCCTGCACTTAAATCGTGCGTGGATTGGTTATGACAGCCCTTACAATTAAATTCACAGCCTTGAAAAAATACTGTAGTACGCACGCCTACACCGTCTACTATGCTTTCATGCTGAAAACCAGCTATACGCAAAGATGTATTTTCTAATAAGGCGTAGTTTTCCTCGGTAAGTCCATATAATAACCTACCTTTTTCTATAAGAGCATCATTCATAGTTTTTACTATGAATTAACCGCATTTTGAACGTCTTGAACTTCTGAAGCTACTAAAGTATTTGCATCAATTTTTTGTGCAACAACTTCTTTAGTGTCTTGTGCAGCAAAAACTTCGCCTGCTTCTAAGTGCTTTACGCGGTCTTTTTCTTCAGCACGCTTTGCATCGTTCCATCTGTCCATATCGCCTACTAAATAGCCAGTAATACGACGTATTCTTGAAAATGGAACATTTTCACCTACTAAAATTGTGCTTTTGTTGTTTGACATGTTCAAGACTCCTTAATTTATATATAAAATTAGATTATTATTATAGTTTAGCTATTAAGCGTTAGTTATTGTATCCATTGCTTCATCAGTGGTGGCATAGGCTCTTGCATATTTAGGGTCTGGTGCGTAGGCTTGCAAACTTTGTAAGGTTTCAAGCGAAACACCTTCATTTTCACGTCTGCCACAACGTGGGCAAACATCATCAATAATTCCTAAATATCCGCATACAGGATCTCTATCAACTGGGTGGTTTATAGAGAAATAGCCCATATTTGCATCCGCCATAGCATTAACAAGTGTTTCAAATGCTTCAGGATTTTTAGATAAATCTTCCGAAACCTCAATATAACTTATTGAACCTGCTAAACAATATTTATGGTAAACAGATTCAAGCTGAATTTTATCCCACGCTCTTATTTTATGGAACACTGGAACATGGAAAGAGTTTGTAAAATAATCGCGGTCGGTTACGCCTTTAATTTCGCCAAATCTTGCCTTGGTAAGACGCAGTAAACGCCCAGAACAACCCTCAGCTGGGCTTGCTATCATACTAAAGTTTAGCCCTGTTTCTTCGGTTTTTGCACGGCATTTATCAAAAATTGTTTTAATTACATTTTCGCCTTGCTCGTTTAGGTTAGCATCTTCACCATGATGTTTACCGTAAATTGCAGTTAAACATTCGGCTAAACCTATAAAACCTATTGAAAGAGTTCCGTTTTTAATCACTTCACGAATTTCATCGTCGGGGTATAGCTTTTCGCTATCTACATGCACGCCCTGCCCCATAAGAAATGGGAAGTTGTAAGCTTTACGTTTTGCTTGAATTTCAAACCTATCTAGCAATTGAGTAAAAACTAAATCTGTATATTCTTTTACTTTTTCAAGTAGTTTTGTATACAAAGTTGCACTGTCTGCACTTGGGTTTTCTTCTTTAGCTAAAAGGGCTAAGTAAGGCAAGTTTAGCGTTGTAAAGGAAAGATTTCCACGCCCTGGAGTAATAGCCTTTTCTGGTGCGTAATCGTTGCCAAGTACGCGAGTTCTACAGCCCATAACCGCACAAATTGTTTCAGTTCTGTTTGGGTCGTAGTATTTTATATTGAAAGAAGCGTCAATATTGTTAAAATTAGGGAACAAGCGTTTTGCAGAACAACGGCATGCAAGTTGGAATAAATCGTAGTTTTTATCGCCTTGATGGTTTATTCCTTTTTTCATAGTGAAAATAGAAATTGGGAAAATTGGAGTTTCCCCATTGCCTAATCCTGCTTCTGTAGCTAAGAATAGGTTACGAGTAACCATTCTGCCCTCTTCACTAGTATCTAAGCCAGTGTTTAGCGAAGAAAACGGCACTTGACTACCTGCACGAGAATTAAGCGTACATAAATTATGAATTAACGCTTCCATAGCTTGGTATGTTTCGCGTTCGGTTCTTTTGTATGCAAAATCAAATACTTTTGCTATGTTAATATCAATATTATATTGTTTTGCTGTTTTTTCTAAAATATCAGCTATATAATTACGTGCTTGTGCGGTAATAAGGTGTGTATGCTCTTGGCGATAGTTCGCAATAGCACTTTTAACCTCTTGAATTATATTATCATCTTCAATAATAGTTTCTAAAAAGTAGATTATATTTTTTTGGTAAGACTTCGCAACATAAGGTGCAAGGCTAAAATCTAGGGTAGGGATTGACTGCCCACCAAACATTTCGTTTTGGTTACTTTGAATAATAATACAGGCTAAAGTAGCCGCCGCACCAATAGTGCTTGGCGAACGCAAAGCCCCATGCCCTGTGTTGAAGCCGTTTTTAAGCAATTTACCTACATCAATTTGAAGGCAATTTATTGTAAGGGCGTAGAACTCCATATCATGAATATGAATTATTCCAGCTTCATAGGCTGAAACATGTTCTGAACGGATAAGAAATTTCTTATTAAAATCTTTAGCAATTTCACTACCATACTTTAGCATAGTACCCATAGTGGAATTACCGTCTATATTTGCGTTTTCTCTTTTTATTTCAAGGTCTTTACTTTCGGTAAATGTAAGATCTTTCATAAGCTTCATTAAAGCACCAGAAGAATCACGCACGTCACTACGTTGTTTTCTATAAAGAATGTAAGCCTTTGCGGTTTTTGCATGCTTGTTTTCTATAAGAATTTTTTCTACCGCATCTTGTACTTCTTCAATGCCAACAAAATAACATTCAGTAAAGTTTTTTACTTCTTCTAAGCGTGCAATATTATTATCAATAAGATAATTTACTACTTTACGTGCAAGTTCTTTAGTGCGTGCTATATCAACATGTTCAGAATCGGTTAGTGAAATTGCAGCTTTATATATAGCGTCTTGAATTTTAGATTCGTTGAAGGCCTTTTTTTGACCATCTCTTTTTAAGATGCTGGTAATTTTTTTATCCATAATAGACTATCCTATTGAATATTATAACTTTTTTGACTTCCCATCATGTAATTCTCATAAAATCCGCTTAAACACTATAAGGCAATCATCTGCCCGTGAATATACTAAAGGCATTGGGCAATGTCAAGGAAAGAGGCTAATTCTGCTCACGTGCCAAACACATATAACCCACTAAAAAATTTAACCATTTTTATTTTTACACATATTGTAACTGTAGTAAAGCTTATGCATTAAATACAGAACTACAGCTTAAATTTAATAGAAAATTTAAACTTTTTTCTAGATTTTTACATTAATTTCTATGTGAAAATTTTACCTGTATTATTAGGTAGTTAGTTTATTAGACAAATTGTCTTTTACATCTACTAGATTAACTACTTTATATTTTTTCTCACAAATTTAAACTTGACAATAATTCTAAGATAAACTACTCTACCAGAAATTAGGAAATTATTTGAGGCACAACATGCATTTTAGTAATGAATTTACATTTTATTATTATAACCAACCTGTATACACACGGGATGGTGTTTTGTTGTTTGCATAATTTCTAGTATTATGTTTGTACAAGCCGTTCTCGTGAGGGAGCGGCTTTTTTTATTAACAATTTTAGGAGTAGTTATGGATATTTTAATTTGGATTTTGTACATCGCCCTATTTTTCTTCTTGGCTCGTATGGGTGCAGGAAAAGACTTCGTACTTAGTGGTAAAATTGGATTTTGGGTTCAATCACTTGCGTATGTTGCTACATATATTTCAGCTGTAGCACTTATAGGTTTTGGTGGGCTTGCGTATAAATACGGTCTTCAAATGATGTCTATTGCTCTTGGTAACGTACTACTTGGTACTGTATTTGTTTACTTTGCAATTACTTGGCGTACAAAGCAATTACAAGTAAAATTGAATGCTCGTACACCTGCTCAGCTGATATCTTTGGGGCATAACGCACCATTTTTGCGTAAAATTCTTGGTTTTATTTTCGCCTTATTCCTTTCAGTGTACGCGGCTGCGGTTATTAAAGGTGCGGCTATAATGATGCAAGAAGTGCTTCCTTTTGGCTTTTCAACCTTAGTTTGGGGGCTTGCTATAGTTATTGGTTTAGCTGTGCTATGGGGCGGAATGAGAGGGGTTTTACTTACCGAAGCTATGCAAGGAGCTGTAATGCTTGTGGGTATTTCATGCCTTGCTTACCAAGTAATTTCATTAGTAGGTGGTCCTATTGATGGTATTGCGGCTTTAGCAGAATTAGCACCTACAAAAGAAGCGAATAATGGCTTTACATCATTCTCATCTGGTGAAAGTGGATACTTTATATGGTCTTTAGTGCTTGTTACTTCTGTTGCTGTTTGGGCTCAGCCACAAATTATTCAAAGGCACTTTGCAATTGGAAGCAAAAAAGAATTAAAAAAGGCGGCTATTCTTGCTTCTGTAGTAATTTTGCTCATCGTGGGCGGTATGTACTTTATTGCTTCACTTTCACGCCTAATTTTACCTGAAATTCAAGTAAGCGATAGCGTTATTCCAACCTTAGTGAACATGCTATTACCTGGTGTTGGCAAGCAAATATTCACACTTGCTATTATGTCAGCTTCAATTTCAACCTCTACAGCTCTTTTCCACATTGCAAGCTCTTCACTTACCGAAGACATTTTTAAAACAGGTACAACTAAAAAAACTTGGTTAGTAGCAATAGTATTTTGTGTGCTTGTAAGCGGATTTACAGCAGGACTTCAAGGAAAAATTATATCTCTTATTCACACAACTAGCTGGAGTGTTATAGCTTCAACCGCTATTGTGCCTTACCTAAGCCTTGTATTCTTCAAACATAGTAATAAAAATGCGGCAACAATCAGTGCAATTGCTGGTGCTATGGCATGTTTTTGCTTCTACCTATTTATTACACCACAAACAAGCATAGTACAATTAAGCTTTGTGCCAACAAGTATAAAAATGCTTCCGCCTTTTGCAATTGGCTTTATTTGCTCATTAGGTGCATACATTCTAAGTGCAAGCCGCCTAAAAAGCACAAATCCCTCGCCATTACAAGAAGCGTAACTCACAATTGTAACAAAAAGTCCATCATACATTGATGGACTTTTTTATTTAATGAACGTTAACACATGGAGTATAAAATAGAGAATATACTTCTTGAATAGTACAATATTTACTTATATTGCACTATTTTATTATTAAATTTGTGTGAAACTTTCGCGACAAATATGTTACGTTTACTAAAGTATTTTTTTGCATACCATATAATTAGCTATAATTACAGAATTTATTTTTTATATTAGATAGAGTTATAAAGTCTATACCCTAGTTGACATAAGTTTATTCAGTTGATATATTTAATACAAAGGTTTTGTATTTTTAATTAACTTCAAAAAACGAGGAAATTATGATTACACGCATATATAGCTCGCTAACTCGCATTCAAAGTTTGGAAATATCTATTTTATGGTATGTACAAAACACTTTACGCACCGATAAACTTGATGTAATAATGAAAGTGATTTCAAAACTTGGAAACATTGGTTTAATTTGGTTTATATTAAGTTTTTTCTTTTTTCTAACCCCATCAACAAGGCCAATTGCATATACAATTATTTTTGGTTTAATTGCTCATGTAATTATATGTAATGCTTTATTAAAAAATTTATTTGCTCGCAGCAGGCCAGATTTATCTGCAAGCAGTAAAAGTTTTAAAATCGAACATAAAGACTATTCTTTCCCATCAGGTCATACATGTTCATCGTTTATAATTGCATCTATTTTATATTGTTATTCAAGTCCAGTTTATTTTATTGTATTGCCAATAGCTACTTTAATGGGATTTTCACGCGTTTATCTTGGTGCTCATTACCCAAGCGATGTTATTATGGGTGGAATTATCGGCTGGATTATTGGTTATTTTGTATATACAGGGAGTGTTTACTTTATATGAAAATTTTGCTTCTAACAGAGCTTTACTTGCCTATAATTAACGGAGTTGTTACCTCCACTTCTAACCTTTATAATGCACTTATCGCTAATGGGCATGATGTGCGAGTGCTTGCACTTGACAAAGAAAAAAGTATTCAGGGCAATATTTATTACAACAAGGCACTAAGCCTAGATAAAGTATACCCTAATGCCTTTGTTTCGCCTATATTAGATAAAGAAATATTTGAAGATATTCTTGCTTGGAAGCCTGATATTTTACATACTCAACGCGAATTTTCTACACTAAGCTATGCTAAAAAAATATCAAAAAAGCTTGATATTCCAATTGTTCATACCTATCATACATCTTATGAGGATTATACTCATTATATAGGCATACCTAAAATGTTTGACCCTAAATTTGTATCATTTGTATTAAAAGTTTTACTTTCCAAAGTATCTGCTATTATTGCACCTACTAAAAAAATTGATGATATGCTGCAAGCGTATAAAATTAACAAAAAAATAGCAATTATCCCTACAGGAATTGATTTAAGCTTTCCTACCTTAGAACAAAATGAAATAGACTTATTAAAAAGAACGCTCAATATATCAGAAAATAATAAAGTATTTCTAAGTCTTGGTAGAATTGCTAAAGAAAAAAATATTGAAACTATTCTTGAATATATTGAAAAAATAGAAAACAAAGATTGGATTTTAGTTATTTGCGGCGGTGGCCCTTATCTTGAAGTGTTAAAAACTAAAGCAAAAGAATTAAATATTGAAGATAAAGTTCGCTTCACTGGCATGGTTGACAGAGAAGATACCTACAAATATTACCAGATGGCAGATATTTTTGTTTCTGCATCAACAAGTGAAACACAAGGTTTAACCTATATTGAAGCTCTTTCTAATGGTACACCACTACTTTGTAAATACGATACCTGCCTAAATGAAGTTCTGCTTCCAACAAAGAATGGCTATTTTTTCAATACATTTGATGAATTTCAAGAAAATGCAATTAAATTAATAAACGAAGTTCAAAACGAAAATATAGCAAGCCAAATAAGGCAAAGCGTTGAAAAATATTCTACAATAAACTTTGCTTTAGAAGTTGCAAAAATATACCAAGATGTACTTAATGAAGAACATTAGAGCGTTACCAAAATAGCTTTAAGTAACAAAGTATTATATAAGCATGAAAAGCGTTGAATTAACATATAAAATTTAATGCTTTTTTATTTTTTAAGTTACAAACCGTTTACATAAAATAATGAATATTTCATTTTTTGCTTGACGAAACAAGGCTAAAAAGTACATTATAAAAACTAGCCTTTGATTTTTGAAGATTTTTTTATAAAAATATCCAATTAAATCAAAGTGAAGCACATTATTTTAGGAGAATATATGAAACGTTTAGCACTTATTCCTGCCTTACTTGTCGCTATGTTCTTTGCTTTACCTTTTCTGCTCAAACAGCACAAGCAGAAGAGAAAGTATTTAGACTTGGTATAGTAAGTGACCCAGAATCATTTGACCCAATGATGCAACTATCTGGCCCAATTCTTTCTTACTCACACTGGGTATTTGACCCACTCGTCCGTTGGGATAAAGATATGAACCACGAACCACGTCTTGCTGTTTCATGGGAACAAATTAACCCAACAACTATGCGTTTTAAACTACGTGAAGGTGTAAAATTCCACTCTGGTAACGACTTTACCTCTAAAGACGTTGTGTGGACAGTTGAAAGATTAAAAAAATCTACTGACTTTCGTGGTTTATTTGAAAAATTCTCTGCAAAAGCAGTAGATTCATATACTGTTGATATTATTACAAGCGAACCATACAGCCTTGTATTAACCCTTGCTACATATATTTTCCCAATGGATAGCGAATTTTACACA
>CAYJFV010000020.1:6978-12920 GCA_964369275.1 uncultured Desulfovibrionaceae bacterium | reverse complement strand
GAAAAATTAACTTATTTTGTTTTTCCTCTAAATATATGAGGAACGCATAAAATTATATCCCTTTTTTCATATCTATAAAATATCAAATTATAATTACTTGACTGTTCTAAATTATAATTCTAGTGTGATTTCCTAAGCCAATTTTTGAAACATACTTTTGTAATTAAGGATACAGTATGGCAACAAAACAAATGAATTTTATTGATGGGCCAATTCTAAAGCCACTATGCATATTCACCTTACCAATATTAGGTGCATTAATCTTACAAACTCTTTATTTTACAGTAGATTTAATGATAGTTGGCTTGTTTTCAACTGTTTCTGCAACCGCTGGTGTTTCTATTGGTGGGCAAGTAATTACAATGGTAATGATGCTATGTGTAAATTTACCGCTTGGAACAACAATTCTTATTGGCCATAAAATTGGTGAAAAAAATGAGCAAGAAATTCCAACAATTATAAGCTCTTCCATAGCATTATTTACGGCTGTAGCACTATTAGCCCTATTCTTAATAATAGCTTTTATTGACCCAATTCTTACCTTTATGAATACCCCACCTGATGCCTTCAACGAAACAAAAAATTATTTGTTTATATGTGCCTTAGGGCTTCCAATAAGCTTTGCATTCAATACTTTTAGTGCAGTATTTAGAGGGCTTGGCGATTCTAATACTCCACTTATGGCAGTAGCAATTGCAGTTTGTATAAATATTATTGCAGATTTATTGTGCGTGGCTGTGCTTAATATGGGTGCTGGTGGTGCGGCAATGGCAACAGTATTTGCTCAAACATCTAGCGTGCTTATTTCAAGTGTTATAGTAAAAAGAAAAAAATTGATTAATTATTCTTTTACAAAAAGTGATATTCAAAAAGCATACATGAAGAAAATACTATCACTTGGTGCACCTGTGGCACTGCAAGCAATTCTAGTAAATATATCTTTTTTAACTATTATGGTTATTGTAAATAATTATGGCAGTGTATTTTCAACAGCAGTTGGAATTTCTGAAAAAATGTGCGGTATTCTAATGCTTTTGCCTATGGCATTTATGCAGTCTTTAGCGGTTTTTGTGGCACAAAATTATGGGGCAAAAAATATTATAAGAGCTAAAAAAGGCTTTGTAGTAGCAACAAGTATTTCTTTTTCTTATGCAATTATTACTGCCTATTTAGCATATTTTCACGGCGATGTTCTAGCAAGCTTCTTAAATAAAAATCCAGATGTAATAGCACAAACCCATAATTACTTAAAAGCCTATGCTTTTGATACCTTACTTGTTCCATTTTTATTTTGCTTTATTGGCTTTTTCAATGGCTGTGGGCAAACATTATTTGTTATGGTGCAAGGTGTTGTAGGAGCATTGCTTCTTCGTGTACCTTTTGCCTATATATTTAGCTTAATTGAACCTTTTTCACTTACCACAATGGGGTTTTCTATTCCATTAGGTTCATTTTGCCAAATTTTAGCGTGCATTATTTTCTATACTAAATTGCAGAAAAAGTTCTAGTAAACGCTAGAATATTTTTATAGCTTGCAGTTTAGCATAAGTGCTATAACTTTTTCATCTTCTAAAAGGGTAGCTGCTCTTTTATTATGCTTTGCTAAAGTGTAATAGTCTTCTTTTTTTGCTAAGGTGTACGATAACCAAGTATATAAAATTTCGGGGTTTTCTTTGTCGGCATGGTATCTTTCAAGGTATTCGAGAACTGCTTTTAATTGACGCATTGAATTTTTATGCACATTTGAATCGTGTATGCGATAGCTACAGCCAGCTTTGGGGAAAATTCTATAAATATAGTTCTGGTTTTCTATAAGATAACGAAAAATTTTTGTGCGTAAAATAATATCATCTGCAATCATATCTTCATCAAAACCGCCGACCTTTTCTATTATTTCAGAGCGTATGCACGTGCCTTGTAAATAAAAAGAATGAAATTTGTTATATTCAATATAATCAAGTTCTTGCGGAGTTGGTACAACACTTCTTGGTAAATTTGAATCATGCAATTTAACAATTTTGCTGTCATCATCAATTAATTGAACTTGTGTATTTGCAATAAAGGCTATATGTGCTTTATTTTCCATTACTTTTAGTTTTGAACTAATGCAATCTTGTAATAAAAAATCGTCCATAGCAAGGTATACTACAAATTCACCTTGTGCATGATTAAAGGCGGTGTTAAAATTTTTGCCAATATTTCCAGTATTTTTTTGAGCAATAATTTGCATTTTACAAGGGCTTTTTTCTTGAAGTGCATAAAGTAATTCAAGGCTATTATCGCTAGAGCCATCGTCAACAGCAATAATTTCAATGTTTTTATATTCTTGCTGCCATAAAGAATTAATACATTCTTCAATATATTTTGCATGGTTATAGCTAAGACAGCAAATAGAGCATAGCCCTTTTATATATTTATTTTGCATAAAATAAAACTACTTTGTATAAAATTCAGAAATATCTATAAACTCAGTAGAATTTAAATTAGTTTGTGATAAATTGCAAGATGAGTTTTTTAGCCCTACTAAAAAATTCTCATCTTTATAGTAGCAAATATTTTTTGACGCATGGGTTGCAATAATTGAAGAAGTTATAGCAAATTGATTGTCGACAAAATGATGTATTTCACGTGCAGAAATATTAAATACCATGTCATAAAGGAAAGTAAAATTATGCTCTAGGTTTAGAAAAATATAAAATAGGTTAGGGTATTCTTCACAAAATTCTTTTATTTCTGGTGATTTAGTTTCATCTTTATTTGAAAAAAGAATAAAGCCAATGTCAGCTTTATTCTTATTAATAATGTCGACAATAGTTTTATATTCAATTGAATTTCTGTCGGGCATTTTTGTTAATGAAATTGCAAAACGGTCTTTGTAGGTACGCAATTGCTTTGTAAAAGAAATATTTTTCTTATTTAATTCTATATAGCTTAAGCTTTCATAAAAAGAATCTATAAGGTGTGAAGAAAAAATAAAATTTGGTTCATTACGAGCTAATAATTTATATTGTCCAACTAAATCTTGAAATACATGCACAAAGTGTTCACGTTTTATAAATTCATATTGGTTTAATGCTGTTGCCCTCATTAATTGGTTAATAACTGGTTTCATAAGGTTTTTTTCTTCTTCATTATCAAGCTGTTGGAAGAGGGCACTCATAGTTTTTGCAGCCCTTTTCTTTTGTTCTTCTTGAGAGAGAGAGGAAAAAATTCCATTCATATTATACGTATATACTGAACCAATAAAATTAAGAACTTTCACTTTGCCTTTAGTTTTTTGTAAATGGAAAAATGTTCGTGGAATATCACCGCGAAAGGCATCTTCTTTAAAAAGTTCTGGTACATTACCTTTAAAAATGTTTCTATACATGTAAGTAGATGTATGAAAATAAAAATTATTTTGTAAAAAATCTGCATAGGTGTACTCATCCTTAGTAGAGAGCAAGCCTGTGTTTTGCATATTATATTCGTTATTTAGCCATAAAAATTTATGTGTAACTGCTGTATATTCTTCGTAAATATCTGAATTTAAAAAATCGACTTGAAGTTGTAGTTTATTTGTTACGGTGTAGTAGTCATCGCCATCTAATACGGTGAAAAATTTCCCTTTGGCTTGGCTAATTCCTGAATAAAATGCCATTGCATTTTTCATATTTTCTTTATGTTTAATTATGCGAATTTGCGGGAAATTGTTTTTATAAAGTTCTAAAATTAAAGGAGTATTATCGGTAGACTTATCATCTACCAAAATAATTTCATATTCAAAGTTTACTTTTTGCATAAGTATAGAGTCAATTGCATTAGCAATTGTACTTTCTACATTGTAAAGTGGCATTATAATAGATAGAGTAATAGTATTCATAATTTTCTTATTATTTGTTATAATCAGAATTTAAAGCTTAAATTTAAAAATAATTTTTGTAATTATTTCACATGTTATAGAATAATATTATTTTGTCAAGTATGTTATATTAGAGTGTTTATGAAAATGATATAAAATCCCTTGACTTTTATTATATTACAACATTCTACAATTTTGTAGAAAACTTGACTTAGATAATAATTTTTAGTACACTTTCTATGATATAGTTTAGATAGGATAAAAAATGTTCACACCAAAAATATTAACAGATAGCAATTCAGATTTAGTGCAATTAGTGCAAATATTAAATGCTTTACAAAGAAACGAGATAACACTTGACGGTGCATTAGAATTTATTGGCACGCTAACAAATGCGGCAAGGGTGCTTTTAGTTATGCTTTCCCCCATTGATGGCGATCTTTACATAGAAGCTGCAACGGGGCTTTCGGTAGAGCAAAAAAAGCAAGGGCATTATGTTATTGGCGAAGGAATAGTTGGTAAGGTTATACAATCAGGCGAGCCAATGTTTGTGCATGATGTAATGAGTAACCCTCTATTTTTAAATAGAACACATGCCCGTGAAGCAGAGGAAAAAATCTCCTTCTTGTGTGTTCCAATTAAATATAACGAGCAAGTAATTGGTGCATTAGGTATTGATAGGCCAACAAATCAGGTAACTGACCCTGACCATGAAGAACGCATGCTATCAGTCATAGCAAATTCTTTTGTTCCTTATATAAAATTATATCATAACAGCATGCAAACACATTCTGACGACGATTTGTCTTCTTCATTACGTGTTCCAACCAAAAACTATAAGGGCGTGCGTAATTTAGTAGGTAATTCCGAGGCTATTTTGCTTGTTTTTGAACGCATTGAACAAGTTGCAACAAGTTCAACTACAGTTATGCTTCGCGGTGAAAGTGGCACTGGTAAAGAGCTAGTAGCTCGTGCAATACATGATGCAAGCCTTAGAAAAGATAAACCTTTTATTACATTAAACTGTGCGGCATTACCTGAAAGTTTAGTTGAAAGTGAATTATTTGGGCATGAAAAAGGGGCTTTTACAGGGGCGTTAACTGCTAGAAAAGGGCGTTTTGAACTAGCACACCAAGGCACTTTATTTTTAGATGAAGTAGGTGAATTATCGCTTGCAACACAAGCAAGACTATTAAGAGTTTTACAAGAACGCTCGTTCGAGCGAGTGGGCAGTGAACAAAGTAGACACGTAGATGTACGCATAATTACAGCCACAAACCGCCCTCTTGAAGACATGGTTGAAGAGGGTACTTTTAGAAAAGACTTATATTATAGGCTAAACGTATTTTGCATTGACTTGCCAAAACTTGCTGAAAGACCAAGCGATATTCTACTTCTTGCCGAACATTTTCTTGCGTATTTTTCAAAACAAAATGGTAGAGATAAGCCAAAATGTTCACTAGCAGCTGCTGAAATGCTACAAAAATACTCTTGGCCAGGCAATGTTCGTGAACTTGAAAACGTAATTGAAAGAAGTATTTTGCTTATTGGGCAGGGAAATTACTTGCTTCCACAACATTTGCCTTTAGAATTACACAGCCTTACATGCCCAGAGGGTAAAATTCTACCAAAAAGTAGTTTTCAAACCTTTGGTGAAGGTACGCTACCAGAACGTATAGAAGAATTAGAAAGAAGTGCTATACACGAGGCTTTAACAATATACAAAGGCCACATGGGCGAAGCCGCCGCACATTTAGGTTTAACCGAACGCATAATGGGGCAGAGAATGAAAAAGTATGATATCACATATAAAACGTATCGTATATCTGAGTAGAAAATACAAATAGTTATAGTATAGAATTATATAATCTACAAAAATGTAGAAACTGTAAACACCTGTAATGATAAGAAATAACATTATTTTGTAGGTGTTTTCTTTTTATCTAATTATAAAATTCTACCAAAAGGTAGAAAAAAGTAATTGAAAGTAAATAAAATATTATCCTTTAAATTATAATCCATTGAAATAACAAGAATTATTTAAGTTGGCACGGTAAATGCTTATATGAAAACATATTATATTTTTATAATAAGTAAAATA
>CAYJFV010000020.1:0-6968 GCA_964369275.1 uncultured Desulfovibrionaceae bacterium | reverse complement strand
GATTTTATATATGAGTTCACCAAGAAATATTGCGGTTATGGAAGCACTACAATCTGATTACGATTTAGGCGTACAAACAAGTACATTAACTAAGTTAGAGCCACAAATGAATATTGATTCATTATATGGTAAAGATGTGTTTTCGTTACCAGTAATGCGTCAACGTTTACCACAAGATATTTATAAAGCTATGGAAGAGGTTACTCACCGTGGCGGTATTCTTACTGATGAAGTAGCAAATGTTGTTGCTAACGCTATGAAAGATTGGGCAGTTGAACATGGTGCTACCCACTACGCACACTGGTTCCAACCAATGACAGGCACAACAGCAGAAAAGCACGATGCTTTCTTTATTCCTACTGCTGATGGACATCTAATAAATAAATTCTCTGGCAAAATGCTTACTTGTGGCGAGCCTGATGCTTCTTCATTCCCTTCTGGCGGTATTCGCTCAACCTTTGAAGCTCGTGGCTACACCGCATGGGACCCAACAGTACCAGCATTTTTAATGCCGGGTAAATACGGCCATACACTTCATATTCCTACAGTTTTCTATTCTTATTCTGGTGAAGCTTTAGATAGAAAAATTCCTTTACTTCGTTCAATTGAGGCTATTTCTAAAAGTGCTGTGCGTGTTTTACGCTTGTTTGGCAATAAAAAAGTTCAATATGTTCGCCCAATGGCTGGTGTTGAGCAAGAATATTTCTTAGTTGATTCACGCCTTGCAGCTCTTCGCCCTGACTTACTTATGACAGGCAGAACCTTACTTGGTGCAGCTTCACCAAAAGGGCAAGAAATGGAAGATCATTACTTTGGTGCAACTCCAAAACGTGTTATGGCATTTATGCAAGATGTTGAAGCAAAATTATTTGCTTTAGGTATTCCTGTGCATACCCGCCACAACGAAGTAGCTCCTGCTCAGTTCGAGCTTGCTCCATTATATGAAGAAGCGAACCTAGCAACTGACCACAACATGATGATTATGAATATTCTACGTGCAACAGCTTCTGAACATGGTTTTGTATGCTTATTACACGAAAAACCATTTGCTGGTGTTAACGGTAGTGGTAAGCACAATAACTGGTCATTGTGCGATTCAGAAGGCAATAACCTTATTGATCCAGGCGACACTCCACTAGGTAATGCTCAATTCTTAGTATTCCTAGCAGCTCTTCTAAAAGCTGTGCATGAACATTCAGATATTCTACGTTTAGGTACAGTTGGTGCTGGTAACGACCACCGTTTAGGTGCAAACGAAGCTCCGCCTGCTATTACATCAATCTACCTTGGTGAACTTCTAACAGATGTAATTGAAACAATTATTGCTGGTGGTAATTCACTTAATTCTAAAAACGATGGTATCCGCATTGGTGTTTCTTCTCTGCCAGTTCTTCCACGCGACTATTCAGACAGAAACAGAACAAGCCCATTTGCCTTTACAGGTAATAAATTTGAATTTCGTGCCTGTGGTTCATCACAATCAGTATCACCAATCAACTTTGCACTAAACTCAATTGTAGCTTGTGCTTTAGATGATATCGCTGATGAATTAGAAGCAATTATGAAAGGCGGTAAGAAAATTAAAGAAGCTTTACAAGAACTTCTACCAAAACTTTTCAAAAAGCACATGCCTATTGTTTTCAATGGTAATGGCTATTCAAAAGAATGGCATGAAGAAGCTGCAAAACGTGGCTTACCAAACCTACCAAATACAGTAGTTGGCTTAAAACGCTTTACAAGCCCAGAAATTGTTGAAATTTTCAAACGTGCTAAAGTGCTTTCTGAAGTTGAAATTCACTCAAGACAAGAAATTTTCTTAGAAAATTACATCAAAACTATTACAATTGAATCACAAGTAACTCTAAATTTAGTAAGAGAACGCGTAATTCCAGTTGTACAAACAGCTCAAACTAAAGCGGCTAAACTTGTTATGGCAACAAAAGAATTAGTTGGTGAAGCAAGTGCAGAGCAAAAATCATTTGAATTTATTCGCTCTAACCACTTATCTCTTCTTACTGCAAGTAAAGAACTTGAAGAAGCTATAAAAAAAGTGCATACTGTTGACGGTGTTGAAGCTCAGGCTGACTTTGTACTTGAAACTTGTATTCCACTTATGAATACTTGCCGTGCTCATTCTGACGCTCTTGAACAAGTAATTGACGATAGCGACTGGACTTTACCAAAATACCACGAACTATTATGGGTACACTAGAATTTATTGTATGCAAATAATACATAAAGCCATAAAATAATACGTAAAATTAAGGTATGTTCCCACTTTTGGGAGCATACCTTTACAGGTGAATAACTCTATGCAATCATTATATAATATACATGAAGAACACGACGCTTGCGGCGTTGGATTTATAGGAAATTTGAATAATCAGCCACAATATCAGGTACTTGAATACGCATTAAAAGCAATGTCGCATTTAACCCACAGGGGCGGCACAGATGAAGATGAAAAAATGTCTGACGGTTCAGGTATACTTATGCCTATTCCGTTAGATTTTTTTAATAAGGTATTTCCTCAAATTCAAGAAAACAAAAAGAGTTTTGGTATAGGTTCTTTCTTCTTACCGATTGATGCTTTCTTACAGGAAAATTTATTAGATATTATTCACAAAGCAGCAGAAGAAAATTCTTTTGAAATTGCAGCTATTCGTGAAGTTCCAACAAATATTGATGTGCTTTCACGTAAGGTTTTATCTACCTTACCAGATTTTAGACATATTCTTTTTGTTTACAAAGGCAAAGTTTCAAAAATCAATTTAGAAACTAAGCTTTATATTCTTCGTAAGCAAATTGAATTTGCCGCACATGAATTTTTAGTTAAACAAGCTAAAGAATTAAAATTATTCCATGTAGCAAGTCTTTCTTCAAAAAGTATTATATACAAGGGTATTATGCCTGGTAAAAATCTTCGTGCTTTTTATGAAGATTTGAACGATTTAAATTTCAAAGTAACCTTTGCAATTTTCCACGAACGTTTTAGTACAAATACAAAACCATCATGGAACTTATGTCAGCCTTTTAGACATATTGCCCATAACGGTGAAATTAATACAATTCGCAGTAATAAAATTCAAATGAATATACGCGAAAATGCTTTGCAAAGTGAAACCCTTGGGGCAGATTTAGAAAATCTACTTCCTTGTATTGACCCATCAATGAGTGATTCAGGTTCATTTGATAACGTGTATGAACTTATGCTACACGCTGGCTACGATATTTCACACGCTATAATGACTATGATTCCAGAACCAACTTCTGAAAGCATTACCATAGATGAAAAAAGAAAAGCCTTTTATAACTACCACATGCAAATTATGGAACCGTGGGATGGCCCAACTACAATGGTGTACACCGATGGGCATTCTCGCATTGGTGCAAGCCTTGATAGAAATGGACTTCGTCCTTGCCGTTATTCTGTAACCGACGATAATTATGTAATATTATCTTCAGAAGTAGGCGTGTTAGATATTTTCCAAGGTTCTTACATCGACCACGGGCAACTTTCGCCACGTACGTTAATGATGGTAGACTTTGAAAAAGGGCGTATTCTATTTGATGAAGAAATAAAAGAACCTATCATTAATGCACATGATTACAAAAAAGTTCTAAAATCTAAAGCCATTACTTTATCAAAAGATGAAGACTTACACACCTTTGAAGAAAAAGCGAATAATCCTGAATGGTTTGATTTGTTCTGTTTTTGCGAAAAGGGTAGTGAATCTACTGTAGTATCAATGGTAAATGCTCAAGAAGAGCCAGTTGGTGCTATGGGCTTAGATGTGCCTTGGGCAGTACTTTCTTCAAAGCCACAATCATTATTCAACTATTTCAAACAGCTTTTTGCACAGGTAACTAACCCATCAATCGACCCTATTCGTGAAAAGCTTTCAATGTCGCTTCAAACTGTACTTGGTGGGCGTGGAAACTTATTCCAAAATCCAAAAGATACACAAAATTATATTTACTTAGATCACCCATTTTTACATGCTAAAGCTATGCAAGAAATAGAGGCTACAAAGTCGCCTGCTTCTGCTCGTTTAAGTATAAGCATGCTCTATAAGGGCGATTATAAAGTTTTTTGCGTTGCACTTGATTCTATATGTGCTAAAGCTGAAATTGCTATTGAAAAAGGAAAACGTATTTTAATTTTATCTGATAAAGATGCTAATTCTGATACTATGCCACTTCCTGCTTTATTAGCTGTTGCGGCTGTTCATCAATATCTTATTCGTAAAAACTTACGTCATCAATGCGATATTATTATAGAAACAGGGCAAGCTTTTGAAGTAATGCACATGGCATTATTACTTTCTTTCGGGGCAAATGCAATTTACCCTTATGCGGCGTATTCTGCTATTGGCAAATATGTGCAAGACGCTAAAATAAATAAAGAATTTGACTATGAAACCGCATTAAAACGCTATTATGTTTCTTTAGAAAAAGGTTTATTAAAAGTATTTGCAAGGCTTGGCATTTCAACACTTGCTTCTTTTGCTGGGGCACAATGTTTTGAAGCTTTAGGCTTGCATACCTCTGTAATTGATAACTATTTTACAGGCACATATTCACGTATTGGCGGTATTGGGCTTGAAGATATTTATAAAGAATGCCATGCAAGATATTCTGATTGCATTGGCAAAGGCGATAAAGCTCAGGCTGATAAACACTTATGGTCTAAAGATGTTCGCTCTTTATTAAGAAAAGCAGTTGTTGAAAATGACTTTAACGTATACCGCGAATATGAAAAAGAACTTCTTCTTTCTTCACGCGGGGTTACATTACGTTCAGTTTGGAAATATAATAATATAGCCAAAAAGAAAAAAGCGGGCGTTGAAAGCATTGAAGAAATTCGTAAAAGATTTGGCGGTGCGGCAATGTCTTTAGGGGCTTTAAGCAAAGATTCGCATGAATGTATTGCTCAAGGCTTCAACAAACTTGGTTTGCAGTCTAACTGCGGTGAGGGCGGCGAAGAAGTTGCACGTACTCGTACTCGCGGTTCTGATAAAGATTTATGTTCACGTATTCGTCAAATTGCCTCTGGTAGATTTGGCGTAACTGCTGAATACTTAGCTTCTGGTGATGAAGTGCAAATAAAAGTAGCACAAGGTGCAAAACCAGGCGAGGGTGGGCAACTACCAGGTTCTAAGGTAACACCATATATCGCTAAAGTTCGCCATACAAAAGCAGGCGTAACACTTATTTCGCCTCCTCCTCACCACGATATTTATTCTATTGAGGACTTAGCACAGCTTATCTATGATATTAAAAAGCTACGCAAAGGCTTGAAAGTAAATGTTAAATTAGTTGCAGAAGCGGGCATTGGCACAGTTGCTGTTGGTGTTGTAAAAGCTGGGGCTGATAGTATTTGTATTTCAGGGCATGACGGCGGTACTGGTGCAGCTCCATTATCTTCTGTATATCACGTGGGCTTACCTTGGGAACTTGGCGTTGCCGAAGTACATCAGGCATTATTAGCAAATGCTATGCGTCATAAAGTTACTTTACAAACTGATGGGCTTATTCAATCTGGTAGAGATGCCTTAATTGCCTTTATGCTAGGTGCTGAAGAAGTGTTATTTGGTACTTCTTTACTTGTGGCTATGGGCTGTATTATGTGCCGCCAGTGCTTCAAAGGTTCTTGCCCAGTTGGTATTTGTACTCAAGAAGAGAAACTTACTTCTAAATTCAAAGGCTCATCAGAACATATTGAAAATTATCTCAATTTTATAGCAGAAGACACACGCGAAAATCTTGCAACATTAGGCTATTCATCAATTGATGAAGTGCTAGGTAGGGCAGATTTATTAGCAATGAATACTGAACTTTTACCAGAAAAAGCGTATAATTTAGATATGTCTTTATTATTGCAATCGCACCCATACACTAAAAGGGTTGCTCGCCTTGCAAAAGATGCAGAAATAGCTACTTGGGAAGAAGCCGTATTTGAAAAAGTTTCTGATAATATCAAAAACAATAAAACAACCGTGCTTCATTGCGAAATAAAAAATACAGATAGAGCAGTAGGCACAAACTTAGCTGGTATGATGGCTCTGCAATATAAAGACTATGCCGACCATACCGTAGCCTTACATTTAACAGGAACAGCAGGGCAAAGTTTAGGTGCATTTGCACCTAAGGGGCTAAGTTTATTCCTAAAAGGTAATGCTAACGATTATATAGGCAAAGGCTTATGTGGCGGTATTATGAGCATTTCGCCATTTTCTGCCTACGCAACCCATTTGCAAGACAGATCAATTATCGGTAACGTAGCACTATACGGTGCAACCTCTGGTAAAGCCTTTATTGCAGGTAAAGCGGGCGATAGATTTGCCGTACGTAATAGCGGAGCAGATGCCGTAGTTGAAGGCGTTAGCGACCACGGCTGTGAATATATGACTGGTGGAACAGTTGTTATTCTTGGTTCGTGTGGCTTGAACTTTGCCGCTGGTATGAGTGGCGGTGTTGTATATATGTATAATGCTGGCAGTGACTTAGCTTCAAAATGTAATTCATCGTATGTGCAAATTGAACAAAATTTAGATGCAAGCGATAAAGAAGCATTAAAAGCCTTATTGCATGAGCATGTAAACTATACGCAAAGTGTAAAAGCACAGTATATTTTAGATGATTTTGATAAAGCTTTATTATCATTTGTAAAAATTATACCCTGTTAGAAATACACCTTAATATACTGAAATAATCGCCTATTATGTATATAGTAGGCGATTTATTTTATGTGAAGATGTGACCATGTGTTAAAATAGTAGCTTTGTGATATATATCATAGATATTTGCAGGAGTAGTGATAGGATTTTTAAAATGTTATTGAAGGAAGATTAACTTTATTAATATTTCTTTTATTTACTGCATGAACAGCTTTGCTTGTTCTATGCGTATTTGATTTTTTGAACTGTTGTATGCAAAAACAGCTCTTCACACTTTACGCGAACGTT
>CAYJFV010000019.1:0-12928 GCA_964369275.1 uncultured Desulfovibrionaceae bacterium | reverse complement strand
TTTTCTTTCGGCTAATACAGTAAAAATAGTTCTTGACAATATTGGTCAAGCTCTATATTTTTCTCGCTCACCTATTCCTTTTTCTAGGGATAATGAACTAGATATAGCTTCCCAAGTTTTTTATGCACATATTGGGCTTTATGCATTTCGCTATAGTGCATTGAAAAAATTTACTTCTCTAGCACCTAGTACGCTAGAAAATGTTGAAAAGCTTGAACAATTAAGACTTTTAGAAAATAATATAAAAATACAAGTAGTTACAACAGAATTTACTTCATTAGGGGTAGATAGCCTAGAAGACTTAGAAAAAGTTGTGCAAATAATGCAAAAAGACAGTAATAATTTTTAGAAGATGATGTAACATAGCAAACTTATACAGTTTAGCATTGGAAAATTATGAAAGAAAAAAGTACAAACCTCTCTTTTGATAATAGCGAATACGCAAGCACTTTATTTGGTCCTTTAAATTCCAACCTTGAATTTATGGCTGACTTAACAGGAGTTTCATTATCGTCTTTCGGAAATGACTTAATTATCCAAACGAATGATAAGAATATATCCAATGAAGACTTGCAAATTATAGCTAATGTTTTTACTCAATGTTATGCACTTGTAAAGCAAGGGCATGAGGTTAAGCCTGAAATTTTTGAGCAAGCATACCAACTATTAAAAGAAAAACCAAGCGAAGATATTAAGTCGTTCTACAGCGATAATACAGTAATAAAAACACCTAAAAAAACAATTGTTGCACGTAATGCTTCGCAAAAAAAATATTTAGAGTCAATGCAAAAAAATGACGTTGTTTTTGGCGTTGGCCCTGCTGGTACAGGTAAAACATATTTAGCCGTTGCAATGGCATTACAGCAATTGCTTTCAAAAAAAGTTAAGAAAATTATTCTTACTCGCCCAGCTGTTGAAGCTGGCGAAAAGCTTGGCTTTTTACCTGGTACTATGAACGAAAAAATAGATCCTTACTTGCAACCACTTTTCGATGCTTTAAGCGAAATGCTAGGGCATGCACAATTTATTGCAAGGCAAGAAGCAGGAATGATTGAAATTGCACCTCTTGCATTTATGCGTGGGCGAACACTTTCAGATGCTTTCATTATTTTAGATGAAGCACAAAACACTACTCCTGAACAAATGAAAATGTTTTTAACTCGTCTAGGTTTTGGCTCTCGTATGGTCATTACAGGCGATATTACACAGATTGACTTACTGCCAACTGCATTGTATGATACGAAACAAGACGGAAAATGGGCACCACGTGTAATCCGCTCTGGTCTTGTTGAAAGCCTTTCCATTTTAAAAGATGTAAAAGGTGTTGATATTTTTAACTTTTCAAATACCGACGTTGTGCGACACCCAATGGTTAGTCGCATTGTAGATGCTTATGATACACACAAGAAGAAATAGCCAAAGCCCTAAAAGGGTGTTAACTACAGTTACTAAATGTTTAAAATTTCATTATGCAGGTTTTGCAACATGGAGTATTTATTTAGTTATTTTAATTTTATCTATACTTGCTGGCTTGCGTTTTGAAGCAACAGCTCCTTTATTTTTAGCTGGTGAAGTTGCTACGGAAGATGTTATTGCAACTAAATCTTTACGCTTAGAAGACCCGCATGCAACTTTAGTTAAACGTGAACAAACAGCTGCATTGCAACCTCTTATCTACGATATTGATAAGAAAAGCATAAACGATTTTCACAATAACACACTTGATTTACTCAAAGATATTGCCGCTGTTCCTTTAGAAGATGAAAGTATTATTGCTTTCCAAGAAGCGTACAATGCAAAAAATGACACTCATTTTGATAGTGAATTTTTCTTTTCTCTTTCTTCACCTAAAGTTCAAGGGTACTTTTCATCTACTCTGCTACCAATGGCAGAATCTTTACTTATAGAGGGTGTGTTTGCTAACAGCTTCTCTGCTTCTGGCTCTGCCCCTATTCTAATTCGCGATATTGAATCTGGCAGGGAAACACTTCTTACACCAAATGCAACTACAAGAAATAGAAGTTCTTTTGAACTTAGCGTTGGGCAAGAAATTGGTAATGCAAACCTTTCCCCAATTGAAAGAAAAGCTGTACAACAATTAATTGAAGAATTTGCACCAATTACACTGGTATTGAACCAACAAGCTACTACTCAAAGAACGGCGAGTGTTGTTTCTGCTATTCCATCAGTTTACTATTATATTGAAAAAGGTGAAGTTGTTGTGCATGAAGGCGAAATTGTTACGCGTGAACAGCAACTAAAAATGCAAACATTACACAGAATTTCTTCTGGAAGTATTGATTTTCAAAAAACTTGTGGCGTATTTATCCTTGCAGTAATGTTTACTGGTGCTTTATTTATTTCGCCTAGTGCTCAGCCTGGTTCTTTGGTATACCCACGTGTTCAAGCCTTTTTTGCATCATTATTGCTTGTAGCAGGCGTATTTTCCTTGTTCTTTGGTTATTACTTAAAAAGTGTTACACCAGAAATAGGTGAAGTTTTGCCTTTTTTGTTCCCACTTTCTGGTATAACTGCCCTTACGGCTCTTGTTTTTTCAGCAAAGCGATACTATAGCATAGCTTTATTGCTTTCTTTATTCTGTACTGTATTTTTAGACGGCGGCATAGCACTATTTATATTCTTCTTTATGAGCAGTGTTATTCATGCATTGCTTACTCTTAATGCATTAACAAGACAAGATGTTTTCTATAATTCAATTTCCTTGCTTGTAATACTTTTAGTTGTTGCTTTAGGTAGTGCTTTGCTAAGTGTTATCAATTGGGAACAATTACCTCTTTTATTCCTGATTATTGTTGGAAATGTTCTTTTAGCTTTGCTTGTTTTATTCGCGTTTAGCCCATTTATTGAAGTTATTTTCAACCTTACTACTCGCTTTAGATTAATGGAATTGATGAACTTTGATCAGCCATTATTACAAGAACTTATGATGACTACACCTGGTACTTACAACCACTCTACAATTGTAGCCCATTTAGTAGAAGCAGGTGCAAATGCGGTAAAAGCAAATGAGTTATTAGCAAAAGTTGCCGCTTTATACCACGATATAGGTAAGCTATCGCACCCTAACTATTTTGTAGAAAACCAAGGTGGTGGCGAAAATAAACACGATACTATAGCCCCAGCACTTAGTGCTTTAATTCTTGTTTCACACGTTAAACACGGTGTTGAACTTGCCGAAAAGCATAAATTAGGTAAAGAAATTACTGATATTATTGCTCAACATCACGGTAATCGTTGTATACATTATTTCTATAATAAGGCTCTACAAGCTCATGTTAGCGAGGGTGAACCACCGCGTGAACAGTCTTTTTGCTATCCATACCCAAAACCGCAAACAAAGGAAGCAGCCCTTATTATGCTTGCTGATGCGGTTGAGGCTTCAAGTAGAACATTATCTGACCCAACGCCAGCTCGTGTTGAATCGCATGTAAAAAATATCATTAATGGTATTTATGCTGATGGACAATTAGATGAATCTGAACTTACATTCAGAGATTTAAATAATGTTGCCTTAGCTTTCACACGTATTTTGAATGGTCTTTTCCACCAACGTATTGTTTACCCACCTAAAAAAACAGATGCTAAAAAATAGCGTAACTAACAAAACACAAATTATATGAAATATTTTAGTATTAGCCTAGGTTGCCCTAAAAATAGAGTAGATACCGAAAGGTTGCTTGGTTCTTTGCCAGAAGTTGAAATGGTTGAAGAAATTTTTGATGCAGAAGTTGTTTTTTTAAACACTTGTGCCTTTATTGCCCCTGCAATTCAAGAAACTATTCAAACAATTATTGCCATCACTGAAGATATGAAAGAAATGTCTTCTAGGCCTTTTTTTATTGTGGCTGGCTGTCTTACAGGTAGGTTTGATGTAAAAGAACTAAAAGCAGAAATACCTGAAGTAGATTTATGGCTTGAACCTGATAATTTAGATACTTGGGCTAGCGATGTTCTTCACGCTTTACAACTAGAGCATGTTGAAAAAAGTAGGCTTATAAGCACCCTACCTTCTTATGCTTGGCTAAAAATTGGTGAGGGTTGTAAGCATAGATGTTCTTTTTGTACTATTCCATCTATCCGCACTAAAGAAGCTTCTTACCCTAAAGAATTTTTAGCTAATGAAGCTCGTTTAGCGGTATCACAAGGCGTTAAAGAAATTGTGCTTGTTGCACAAGATGTTAGTGCGTGGCGTGATATTTCTAATGAAAAATCTAAAGATATTCGACCTTTACTTGATGAATTAATAAAAATAGATGATTTAGCTCGCATTAGGCTAATGTATCTTTACCCATCAGGCTTAACCGACGAACTTTTAGACTATATCGCCAAGTCAGATAAGAAGTTATTGCCTTATTTTGATGTTCCACTTCAACATGCACATGAAGATATTCTAAAAAAAATGGGTAGACCATTCGCCGCAAATCCTTATGAGGTTGTTGAACGTATCAGACATCATATTCCGCATGCAGCACTAAGAACCTCTTTAATAGTTGGCTTCCCTGGCGAAACAGATGCTCATTACCAAAGTTTATGCGATTTTGTTGAAGCAGTACGTTTCAATAATCTAGGTGTGTTTAGCTATTGTGCTGAAGAAGGCACAAAAGCTGCTCAAATGCCTGATCAAATTGAAGATAGTTTGAAGGATTGGCGACGTGATAATATAATGTGTATCCAAGCAGATATTAGCGAAGAAATTCTTAGTACCTATTTTGGGGCAGAAGAAGAAATACTAATCGACACTGCAAGCGATGAATGGGACGGTCTATATCTAGGTAGAACTTGGTTTCAAGCCCCTGATGTTGATGGCGTAACCTATATCAGCGGTGAAAACTTGCATACAGGGCAACTTGTAAAAGCAGAAATAGTTGAAACAAAAGAATACGATTTAGTTTCTTTAGTATAACTCTTGCTTTTCTTGAATATATACACTAAATTTAAATTCTCAATATAAATTGAAGGAGCTTTCTTATGTTAAAAAGAAGTTTACATTTATCAATACTAGGCATTACTATGTTAGCATTATCTGCTTGTAGTTCCCCTACCACACAAAGCCCTGAGGCTCAAAAACCAACAGAGGAAGCAATGCAAGAACAAGTTGCGGCAAACTCAATATCTAGCCAAAACATACAAGGCTTATGGGAACTTGATGAAGAGCTATATTTCTTTGCTCCAGATGGTCAATTTATTAGCTTTACTAATAATAACCTTGCTGGCGGTGATTGGAAGTTTGAAGAGTCTATGCTTATATTAAATATCATTGATAATACAATGACTATACGTGAACCCTTGCAGCTTTCAGGTACTATTAATGGCGATGATATGCTTTTAATAAACCAATATGGAAATATAACTGAGTGGGAACGCGAAGACAATAAAGTTAAATACATTGAAAGTGAACTTTATTACTTAGAACGTATAGCCCTACCACCAGAAGTGTATCTTGAAATTAAACTTACACAAAACAATAATGTTCGTTTTCTTTCAAACTCTATCAGTAAAAAACCTGGTGCAGTTCCATTTGTATTTAGAGCATACTATTTAGAAGAAAACTATATCTCTAGCATGCCTTTTGAAGTTGAAGCAATTGTAACACATGAAAATAGCTTCCTTTTTACAGCAGAAGAAAAGGTAACTTTAGAAGATGGTATGGTGCAGTTTAAACCTATTCGCCTAACACAACCTAATGCAGATCAAATTTCAGAGCTTATTAATGAACAAGAAGTTCCTAACAGAACACTAGCCAATACTTATTGGAAACTAACTACATTAAATGGTTCAAATATTTATAAAAACTTTGACACAGAACCACATATTATTTTTCACCAAAGCAATGTAGAATTTGCAGGTGAAGCAAATGGTAACGATGGTTGCAACTCCTTCTTTGCGACTTGGGAAGGTGATGATGATTCTTTGAACGACTTAGATATTGAATTAGGTGGCTCTACTATGCGTTTATGTAATGACGATAAGCTTAACCGCCAAGTACGTGATTTTATGCAAGCTTTAGTAAAATCAGATACTTATTACATTCAAGGCTCTACCCTCACTTTAAAAGATAACTCCGACACTGTAGCTATTTTTGAGGCTGTAGATTTATAGTCTATGTTCGACACAGCACTTATTCTACGCGTCGGAAAATTTAGAGAATACGACGCATGGGTACGCTTACTAACAAGACAGCACGGCATTTGCACTGTTTTCGCTTTTGGAGCAAGCAAAAGTAGAAAACGCTTTGCTGGCTGTCTTGATACTTTAAATTTAGTAAATGTAACTATAGAAAAAAGTCGTAAAAAAGACTTCTTGCAACTCCAAGAAGCAAGCCTATTAACCGCCTCTGCTCTACGTACTGATTGGCGTTTACTTGGCATAGCAACCAATTGCTTAAGATTTATAGAAGCCGTTGAAATTGCACCAGAAACAAGTGTAGGCAGTTATGATTTTATCAATGCTTTTTTTGAAAGTCTTAGCCCTTACCACGAGCATCATGGAAAATCTGCTCATTTACCGCCCTTATTCCGCTTTAAACTTGCTTCAATTCAAGGTTATGCACCGCATATTCATTCTTGTGTGCGTTGCAATGCAAATTTTGATGAAAGTAAGGAATATAAAGCTGTTTTTTCAGTACAAGAAGGCGGTGTTTTATGTGAAGAATGTGCGTATAACTCTTTTGCAACTTCCTCAATGCACATTCCTTTATCAAAAGCTACATTGCATTTTTTGCAAAAAGTTCAAACACAGAACGTTTCTACTTGGCTTGAAGATGATATTCCTTTGCCTATAATAAATGAATATGGTAAAATTATTGATGCCTTTGTGCAATACCATTTAAATTTAGAGTGGAAATACAATAAATTTGTTGCAATTTAAAGATTCAAATCTTCTTTACATTATTCTTCTTGCAGAATTTAAAAGTACATACTATAATTTTAATATACTTCTTATAAGAGCATAAAATAATGAAAGAAAAACATTTAGTATTTATTATTCATGGCTATACTGCAACAAAATATTATACAAAATCTTTAGCAGATTATTGTACTAAGCTTGGCTATTTTACATATAATGCTAAGATGAAAGGACATGATGTTGAGCTTGAAATAGAATGCCCTGAAGGCACGTACCCGCCATTTCCTGAAAAAGACTTTATGCTAACCTATTTTGATGATTGGTATAGTTCTGTTGAAGAGCAGTTTTTAGAATATGCTAAAGAAGGCTATAAAATTACATTAATGGGGCATTCAATGGGGGGTGTAATTTCAATGAAATTGACTCAAGCCTACCCTGAATATGTGCATGCATTAGTTATACTTGCCTCGCCATTGTATATGAATAGGTTAATTCCTTTTGAAATGCGAGTTCCAGCAATGCCATTACTTTATGTATTTCACAGCTTTATAAAAAAATATCCAAAGGTAAGAAACGCAATTAATATTCCTGAGCATTACCAATATCCACCACAAATATTTTCTCTTTTTAAGAATTTTGCTAAAGTAAGAAAAAATTTGAAAAAAATTAATGCTCCTATTATGGTTATACAAGCTTTTGATGATAAAAATGTACCAAATTCTATGCCCTCATATATTATGCGTAAGGTAAAATCGGCTCATAAAGTTGTGAAGATGTATACTATACATGATGATACGTGTAATAAGCATGCAATTGCTTGGCATGAGGAAACAAAAAATAAAGTGCTTGAAGATATAAAGAACTTCCTAGCGGAGCAAAAAGTCGAAAAGCTTGTTGCTTAACTGTGAAATTTACAGAGCTGTTAATGCAGAAGATAAAGGAAATATTAATTAGTTAATTTTCCTTTAAATAATATATAAAACCAATGTCCTATCCAAAAAGCACAAAAAAATAGTGGGAAACCTTAACTTTTTTCAAAAAGACATGGTTTCCCCCTTTCAATTAATTTAACTCTAACAACTTATTTCTTGCTAGACTTAGTTTTCTTTGCCATATTCCTACGTTTTATACGAATATTACGTTCTTCAAGCAAAAACTGCCCTGTAATAGACTGCTCGTTCTGCTGTAGATATTCTGGTGTACCTTCGGCTAAAATTGTACCACCATTTTCACCGCCACCAGGGCCAAGGTCAATAACATAATCTGCGGCTAAAATAACATCAGTGTTATGCTCAATAACAACTATTGATGCACCTTTATCAACTAACTTATGTAATACCGTAACAAGTTTGCCAACTTCGTGCATGTGCAAACCAGTTGTTGGCTCATCAAGAATATAAATGCTGTTTGGTAATGACTTTTTGCCTAATTCGCGAGATATTTTAATACGCTGTGCTTCGCCACCTGAAAGAGTGGTTGCAGGTTGCCCAAGCCTAATATAATCAAGCCCTACATCTTTTAGCACGGCTAATTTACGCTCTAGTGCGGGGTAATGCTCGAAAAATTCGTGTGCTTCGGCTACGCTCATATCTAAAACTTCGGCAATATTTTTATCTTTATAGCGTACTTCTAGGGTTTCGTGGTTGAACCTACGCCCTTTACATACATCGCAAGTAACAAAAATATCTGGCAAGAAGTGCATTTCTACACGTATTTGCCCGTCACCAGAACAGGTTTCACAACGCCCACCTTTCACGTTAAAACTAAAGCGTGAAGCGGTATAGCCACGTTTTTTGGCATCGGTTGTCATTGCAAATATATTTCTGATTTCATCAAAAATCTTGGTATAGGTTGCAGGGTTTGAACGCGGAGTTCTACCAATTGGCGATTGGTCAATAGAAACAATTTTCTCTATTTTTTCAGCACCTTCAATTTTAGATAGAACACCAGGTTGGTCAACTTTAATACCCTGTGATAAGGCCAAATGCTTGTATAAAGTATCTATAACAAGGGAAGATTTACCAGAACCAGAAACACCAGTAACACAGGTAAATACACCAAGTGGGATACTTACATCTATATTTTTTAGGTTGTGGGTGCTTACTTTTTTTAGGGTGATATAATCGGTAGGTTCACGCCTTTCATCAGGCAATGGAATGTTCATATCTGCACGCAGATATTTTGCGGTGAGCGAGTCAGAGGCAAGTAATTCAGGCACAGTTCCGCCAAAAACCACATCGCCACCATAACTACCAGAACCAGGCCCAAGTTCAAAAACCATATCAGATTCACAAATAGTTGCTTCATCATGTTCCACAACTAATACTGTGTTTCCGCGTTGTTGCAATGAACGTAAGGTTTGAATAAGCCTTTGATTATCGCGTGGGTGAAGCCCTATTGAGGGTTCATCTAGCACGTAGGTTACGCCAACTAAACCTGAACCAAGTTGAGAGGCAAGGCGTATACGCTGAGCTTCACCACCTGAAAGAGTTGTCATAGAGCGAGCAAGCGATAGATATTCTACCCCTACATTAACCATAAAGCTAAGGCGGTGTGTAAGTTCTTTTAGTAATGGTTCAGCTATTAGTTCAAAACGTCCTTTGAATTTGACGTTATTGAGCCAGTTTAGAGCTTTGTCGATGGAGTATGAGCAAAATTCATAAATATTCACGCCCTCTATGCGAATAGCTAAAGCTTCTGGGCGAAGCCTTGCACCCTCACAAGATGGGCAGTCTATAGAATATGAATAGCGAGATAAAACACTACCCCATGCTTCTGAATTTTCCATACGTGCTTCAAGGTAGTACATAACGCCATTCCAGCAAGTTAGTGAAATATCTTCCTCTTCATTATGCACCCTAGAAAAACGTGAAGTATTTGGGCGTGAAAAGCCAAAGGCAGTACGTTTTAATGCACCAGAACGGGTTTCGCCACCAGCTTCACCACGCATAAGCGTTTTAAAAGCACTTTCGCTAAATTCACTAAGTGGAGTATCAAGCGTGAAGCCTTGTCTTTTTCCTAAAGCTTCAAGAGCAGGCAACATTCTTTTCATGGTAGTTGGCTGATCAAGCGGTGCTAACGCCCCCTCACGTAAAGATAGCTTTTTATTTGGTACAATAAGTTCAGGGTCAAAACTAACTACTGTTCCAATGCCCGAACACTGCGGACACCAGCCTTGAGGGCTGTTAAATGAAAGTAATTGCGGGCTTGGAGATGGTAAAGACATTCTACATTCAGGGCAAACTGCAGTTGTAGAAAAAGTTATATCTTCTTGAAATTCTTCGTTTCCTTGAACACTGATATATAAACGCCCCTCACCATGAGTAAGGGCAAGCTCTACAGAATCGGCTAGGCGTTGACGCATATCGTCTTTAATTACAAGTCTATCAACAACTAAATCAATAGTATGCTTTTTATTTTTATCTAGGCTTGGAATTTCATCAAGAGTATAAATTTGTGCTTCATCACCTTGAGTTCTTACGCGAACACGCACAAAACCATCGCTTTTAAGTTTTTTAAAGCGGTCTACATGAGTACCTTTTTGCATTTCAACAATTGGTGCAAGCAGTAAAATCCGTGAATCGGTTGGTAGGTTCATTATATCTGCAATAATTTCATCAGAAGCACGAGTTTCAATTGGAATATTGCAGTTTGGGCAATGCATTTTGCCTAAACGCGAGAAGAAAACACGTAAAAAGTCGTATACTTCTGTAACAGTACCAACAGTTGAACGCGGATTTCTAGCCGTAGTTTGCTGTTCAAGTGAAATTGCAGGCGATAACCCCTCAACACTATCAACTAAAGGCTTATCCATTTTAGGTAAAAATTGACGTGCATAAGCCGATAAAGACTCTACATAACGTCTTTGCCCCTCGGCATAAACAATATCAAAAGCAAGGGTAGATTTACCCGAACCAGAGGGCCCACACACAACAACAAGCTTATTACGCGGAATATCAACATCAATATTCTTTAAATTGTGCTGACGTGCCCCGCGAATTTTCGTAAATTTATGTTCTGACATATATATTCCTAGTTATTCTCGGTATCAAGTATAATTAAACCTGATGCACTATTCTCGCTATCTGCCCTTAAAATACTTGCAAATTGTGGAATAATTTCAATATCTGTTTCATTTAGTGCATCTATAAGCCATTGAGAATACGCTCTATCTGCCTTAGCTTCACGTAATTGTTGTTCAACTTGCACAAAAATTTCTTCCTGTGACTTTGTTGATGCAGGAATATCTTCCAATAAAACTAAATATTTATAAGTATTTGCAGAGTGATTAATGCGAGTTTTCTTGTTTTTTTCCATATAAGCGATATCTTCTTCCCATTCTTCAGGAAGATTTGTTTTTGTAAACACACCAGATTGAGCAGAAACATTGCTAAATTCATCAACTTGCTCAATAGCAGTAATTTTCTTTTTATATATCTTTTGTAAATCTGCTTGAGAGTTTGAAGAAATCATAAGTACGTGATATTTTTCAGGTATTTCAAAAAGGTGAGAATTTGTCTCTTGATAATTTAAAATTTCTTGCGGGCTTATGCGTATTTGACTAATAATTGTTAATTGCATTGCTTCTTTTTCAAGGCGTTTTTTAATTTGGTCACGCCATAGATCAATATCAATTCCTTCATTTTCTAATTCTTGTTCAAAAAAGCCAGCATAGCTTTCACGAATAATATTTTCTATTTCTTCAACATCACTATAAGGTACTGTAATACTTTGTTCTTCAATTTCACGGGAAACTATTTTCTGTTCTATTAGCTCAAAAAGATATACTGAATATTCTTCTAAAACATAGTCTATTGTTAAAGTTTCTTCATCATTTCTTGAAATATAGTTTAGGTTTGCAAGTTCTTCAACATCGCGTAGAGTAATTGGTGAACCATCAACTAAAGCTATAGTATCTTCGGGCAGTTCCTCAATACCTATTAGTTGCCTAAATTGTGACAAAGCAGAATTAAATTCTGGTTCTATTTGCTGTTCTAAATCGGTTTCAGAAGAAAAATCTTCCTCAGCTGCTTTTGCTATATTTTGCATTGCAAAAAGTAAAAAAACAAGGCTGAACAAAATTAATTTTATGAAAAATAGATTGTTATTTCTTTCTTTTACTAATTCTATAGTTTTTTTATTCATATACATCACCATTATTTATAGTATTAACTTTCTTGAACTTTTAGTACACTAAGCAATTGTTGTACTTCTGTAAGAGAGCTTGTTATATCTAAATTCGTATCTAACTTTACATCTAAACTTGCAGGTGGCTGCATTTTCAAACGTGTAGGATATTTCGTAACAAGTTGCAATAATTCGTTTAAAACAGCTTGTTTTAGTTTTTGCTGTTGCCCTGACCATGTAAGACGAATATAATTTGCATAAATATCTGCTTTAGTTACATTTAATGAAGAAATAAATTCCTTTAAGTCTAAAACTGCTAGGAAGGTATTTAATTCATTTGGCGTTGTACCAAAGCGGTCACGCATTTCTAGTTCCACTTCGTTTCTAAGCTCGCGAGTTTGAGCAGAAGAAAGAATTTTATAATACTTCAACCTTTCTTTAGTATCAGTTATATAACTTTCAGGAATATAGGCAGCAATGGCAATATTTAGCTCTGTTTCAGTGCGTATTAGCTCATCACCTTTGACTTTAGCCACCGCTTCTTCAAGCATTTCTAAATACAAGTCTAGTCCAATTCTTGTCATGTGGCCAGATTGAACTTCGCCAAGTATATTACCAGCTCCTCTTAAACGCAAGTCTTCCATTGCAAGCTGAAAACCTGCCCCTAAGTAGTCTAAATCTAAAATAATACGCATTCTTTCTTTTGCAAGTGGCGAAAGTCTTTCTTTATCTGCCACTACAAAATAGGCATAGGCCTGCCTATCGCTTCTACCAACGCGGCCTCTAAATTGGTACAATTGTCCTAGCCCAAACATTTGTGCTTGGTCTACAATAAGCGTATTTGCTCTTGGAAAATCTAGCCCAGATTCTACAATTGAAGTACACACTAAAACATCAAGTTCACCATGCCAAAACTTATTCATAGTTTCTTCAA